>DATCCI010000233.1:0-20287 GCA_036511415.1 Acidimicrobiia bacterium | reverse complement strand
TCGAGGACGGCGAAGCGATCGTGACCGACGGCCCGTTCGCCGAGACCAAGGAACAACTCGGCGGCTTCTGGATCATCACGGCTCCCGACCTGGACGCCGCGCTCGCGTGGGCGGCGAAAGGTTCGACCGCCTGCATGGGACCGGTCGAGGTCCGTCCGTTCCAGGACGAACCCAGCGCCTGACCCACCGTGGCCGTCGACGCAACCGAGCTCGAACGGATCTTCCGGGAGGAATCCGGCCGGGTCGTCGCCACCTTGGTCCGTCTCTTCGGTGATATCGACATCGCCGAAGAGTCGGTCCAAGAGGCGTTCCTGGTTGCGAGCGAGCGGTGGCCCGCGACCGAGCTGCCGCCCAACCCGGGCGGATGGATCACCACCACCGCCCGCAACCGCGCCATCGACCGCCTGCGTCGTGAGGCATCCCGCCATGACCGCCACGCCCAAGCCGCGCTCCTCCACGAGCGGACCGAGCCGCCCGAGCCGGTGGGCGACGTGAAGGACGACCGGCTCCGGCTCATCTTCACCTGCTGTCACCCGGCGCTCGCACCGAGCGCACAGGTCGCACTCACACTGCGGCTGCTGGGAGGGCTCGAGACGCCCTACATCGCCCGGGCCTTCCTCGTCCCGGAGGCGACCATGGCCAAGCGCCTCGTACGCGCGAAGCAGAAGATTCGCGACGCCAAGATTCCGTACCGCGTGCCGAGCGACGCCGAATTGCCGAACCGGCTGCGACCCGTTCTGGCGGTCGTCTACCTCGTGTTCAACGAGGGCTATACCGCCACCGAGGGCGACGAGCTCATCCGCGCCGACCTCTGCACCGAGGCGATCCGACTTGCCCGGCTGCTCACGGAGCTCATGCCCGACGAGTACGAGGCGCTCGGGTTGCTCGCACTGCTCCTCCTCACCGAGTCACGACGCATAGCTCGGACGGCACCCGACGGGTCCATCGTGTTGCTCCCCGACCAGGACCGTTCGCGATGGGACCGCGACCTCATCACTGAAGGCCAAGCCATCGTGCAGCGCTGCCTCCGACGCAACCAGCCCGGCCCCTACCAGATCCAAGCCGCCATCAACGCCGTGCACAGCGACGCCACGATCGCCGCGGACACCGACTGGGGCCAGGTGCTCCAGCTCTACGACCAACTCCTCGCGATCGCCCCGAACGCGGTCGTCGCGCTCAACCGCGCGGTCGCCGTCGCCGAGATCGAAGGCCCGGCGCCGGCGCTCGCGATCGTCGACGCCCTCGACCTCGACACCTATCACCTGTTCCACGCCACCCGCGCCGAGCTCCTCGTCCGGCTCCAGCGCTACGACGACGCCGGCCACGCGTACGACCGCGCGCTCGCGCTCGCGAACAACGCCGCCGAACGCGCGCACCTCGAACGCAAACGACAGTCGTTGCCATCCTCGACCGGGCCTTGAGGCGCGCGGGCAGCTGGTGACGTCGGCCGACGCGGTCGGCGGGTCAGCCGCGGTTCGGCCAGAGATCGACCGGCCCCGCGATATAGCCGCCGGCCGCGCGCATCGCCTCGCCCCAGGGCCGCAACAGCTCGATCACCGTTTCGGCGTCGTCGCCCAGCGCGGCGAGCGCCGGCGTCATCGCGCGGTCCGTCGCGCGCTCCATCGCCTCGCGCTCGGTGCGACCGGTCTCGGTGAGACCGTCGGCATCGTCGAGCCAACCACGATCCTTCAGACGCGTCGCGGCGCCGCTCAGCTCGGCGTCGTCCCATCCCCGCGTACGTATGTACGTGCGCAGCGGGAGGCCCATGTATGCCTCGGTGAGCAGACCGATCTCGATCGCATCGATGCCGGCCGACGACCAGGCGCAGACGTGCGCGTCGCCTCGGTGCTCGCGCAGCATGTCACCGAGATGGAAGAAGCGCGTCCAAGGGTCGCGCGGATCGTCCCACTGCGCGCGCAGCCCCGAGAACAGCGGACGCCCCGGTTCCGCGAGGGCATCCGCGGCGCGCTGGAGCAACTCTGCCGCGTGTTCGACTCCGGCACCGGCTGGTCCGCACACCCGCTCGAGCTGCGCGACCGCGCCCGCGCGGCGCGCCGCGAAGATCGTCGGTGCATCCGTTCGCTTCCAGCCGGCCTGCACGCCGGCCACGACCACCGCGGGCTTGAACACACCGAAAGCGGCGGCCACGACCTCGGGCTCGACCTGGCCGAGCAACGACCCGCGGCTCGTGAAATAGGCCGGCCCGTCCGGGGCAGCAACGCCGTTGCCGAACGCGCCGGGACTCGGACCGAAGCCGAGCTTCTCGTAGGCCGCGTGACACTCGGGCGAGAAGAACACCTGCCCGATGACGGGCTCGAGCGTCGCCGCGAGCGAGCGGGACCGGCGGCGAAGGATCTCATCGTCCATCGCGGGAGTCTCGCTGGCCGGTCGCCCGGCGCGCCAAGCGGGTGCGATCTCGGCGAGCAACCTACGCTGCGCGGTCGTGACCGATGATCTCGCCCGGCTCGACGCCACCGCCCAAGCCGCGCTCGTCGCTCGCGGCGCGATATCGCCACGCGACCTCGTCGACGCCGCGATCGAACGCATCGAACGGGTCGACGGCCGGCTCAACGCAGTCATCCACCGGCGCTTCGAGCGAGCGCGCGACGAGGCACCCGCTGCGAGCGGCCCCTTCGCCGGCGTGCCCTTCCTCGTGAAGGACGCGGTGTGTCACACCGCGGGCGACCCCTTCCACGCCGGCATGCAGGTACTGAAGGACGCGGGTTGGATCGAACCCGCCGACACCTGGCTCGCGGCGCGCTTTCGGGCCGCGGGCTTCGTGTTCGTGGGCAAGACCAACACGCCCGAACTCGCGACCAGCCTGACGACCGAGCCGCTCGCGTACGGTCCGACGCACAACCCTTGGGACGACACCCGCAGTACGGGCGGATCGAGCGGCGGATCGGCGGCCGCCGTCGCCGCCGGCCTGGTTCCCGTCGCCCACGGCAACGACATGGGCGGATCGATCCGGTTCCCGGCGAGCATGTGCGGCATCGTCGGCCTGAAGCCGACGCGCGCCCGAACGACCCTCGGTCCTGATTTCGGTGAGTTCTGGGGGCCGCTCACCCACGAGTTCGTGCTCACCCGTTCGGTACGCGACACCGCGGCCGTACTCGACGCAGTGGCCGGCGCGGCGCCCGGCGACCCTTACACCGCCCCACTGCCTCTTCGCCCGTACCGCTCCGAGGTCGGTGCGCCCGCCGGTCGCGTGCGCGTCGGCATCCGCACCGAAACCCTCGAGGGTGAAGCGTCGCATCCCGATCTCGTGCGCGCGGTGGAGTCGGCCGCGCAACTCCTCGACGAGCTCGGCCACGATGTCGAGCCGGCTTCGATCCCCGCGCTCGACGACGCCTACGGCCCCGCGTTCGCGACGGTGCTGTCGACCGCGGTCGCTCGCGACGCGAAGCGGTGGAGCGGACGACTCGGCCGCGACATCACCGGCGAGCTCGAACCGATGAACGCCTTGTTCGCGGGGCTCGGCGCGCAGGTTTCGGGTGTCGACTACGTCGCCGCGATCGAAGAGCTGCAGGCGTGGTCGCGGCGCGTGGCCGCGTGGTGGGTCGATCACGACCTCCTCGTCGTGCCGACCAGCCCCGAGCCGCCGGTTCGCCTGGGTGAGTTGGCTCCGACCAGCCCCGCGCCGGGGGTCATGGCGCGCATGGGTCGCCTCGCCACCTTCACCGCGCCCTTCGACGTGACCGGCCAGCCCGCGATGTCGCTGCCACTCCACTGGAACGCCGAGGGTCTGCCGATCGGCGTGCAACTGGTCGCCGCGTACGGACGCGAGGACGTGCTGCTGCGCGTGGCCGCGCAGCTCGAACAGGCGCGCCCTTGGGCCGAACGGCGTCCGCCGATCCACGCGTGAGCGACGACGCTTGGTGTCCGGGCGCTACTTGTTGATCATCGCGCCGAGCCCGGCGACCATGACGATGAAACCCACGACGAGGTAGGCAACCGTTCGCGCGAGGGGCGCCTGCGGAAGATCGCGGTCGTCCCGGCGCCGGTTGCCGCGCACCGGGCTACCCGGCCGGGTGCGAGCCACGGTGCGCCGGGCCGCGGCCTGCGCGTCCGTGCGCCGGCGGTAGAGCGCGAACGCGTTGGCGACGAACAGCGCCGCGCCCAGCGCGAAGAGCACCTCGCGCAGCACTTCGTCGTAGAAGTTGCCGGAGCTCGTGACCGCAACCATCGTCCACGAGGGTACCGGGACGGCCCGGGCCCGGCGCAGCGAGTGACAGACTCGCCCGATGCGTTTGCTCGTGGCGCGCTGCTCGGTGACGTACGAAGGCCGGCTCGGAGCGCGCCTCGGCCCGGCGCTCCGGCTCGTTTTGTGCAAGGCCGACGGGTCGATCGCGATCCATTCCGACGCCAAGGCGTACAAGCCGCTGAACTGGATGAACCCGCCGTGCACGATCGACGAATCGGACGGAGAGATCGTCGCACGTACTCCGAAGGGCGAGACGCTGCGCATCGAGTTGCACGAGATCGTGCACGACACGACCCTCGCGCTCGGCGACGATCGCGGGCTCGAGAAGGACGGTGTCGAAGCCGAGCTGCAGCAGCTGATCGCGGCTCGCGTCGCCGCGCTGCGCGAGGGCCTGACGCTGATCCGGCGCGAGTACCCGACCGATATCGGGCCGGTCGACCTGCTCTGTCGCGATGGCGACGGCCGCACCATCGTCATCGAGGTCAAGCGCGTCGGAGAGATCGCCGGCGTCGACCAGCTCCTGCGATACCAGGAACGGCTCGATCGCGACGCGCGATTCGCCCCCACGGTCGGCCTCTTCGTCGCGCAGCAGATCAAGCCCCAGGCCCGGGTGTACGCCGAGAGCAAGGGCGTCGACTGCATCGTCGTCGACCTCGCCCGGCTGCGGGGTGACGCCGACCCCGACCTGAGGCTCTTCTGAGCCGCCCGGGCGCCGATTGGAACAGACGTGCGCGCCGTGCTCCTGCTCCAGTGTCCCGACGAGCCCGGGATCGTCGCCGCGGTCGGAGCGTTCGTCGCGGAGGCGGGCGGCAACATCATCGAGGCCGACCAGCACTCCGACCCTACGGCCGGGCTCTTCCTGCAACGCGTCGAGTTCGACGTCGACGCGACGCGCCCCGATCTCGCCGCCGCGTTCGCGCCCATCGCGCAACGTTTCGACATGCGATGGGATGTGCACGATCTCGGGGCGCGGCCGCGCGTGGCGCTGCTCGCGTCGCGACACGGGCACTGTCTCGGCGACCTCCTCGTGCGCTTCCAGCTCGGAGAGATACCGGGTGAAGTAGTTCTCGTCGCGTCGAACCACGACACGAACGGCGAGCTCGTCTCCCGCTTCGGATTGCCGTTCCACGTGGCACCGGTGCGGGCGGGCGATCGCGACTCGCAAGCGCGCGCAGTCGGCGAGCTCCTACGAGAGCACCGTCCCGACGTCGTCGTGCTCGCCCGCTACATGCTCGTGCTCCCGGGCTGGCTCGTCGAACCGTGGCGGGAACGGATGATCAACATCCATCATTCGTTCCTTCCTTCGTTCGCGGGCGCACGACCGTACGGCCAAGCGCACGAACGCGGCGTGAAGGTCATCGGAGCGACCGCGCACTATGTCACCGCCGAGCTCGACGAGGGACCCATCATCGCCCAGCAGGTGATGCCCGTCTCCCATCGCGACGATCCGGGTCGGCTCGAACGCCGCGGCCGCGACCTCGAAGCCGTCGTGCTCGCGGAGGCGCTGCGGCTCCACCTCGAGCACCGCGTCATCGTGTACGGACGCCGCACGGCCGTGTTCGACTGACGGACCGCGCGCCGACGCGCTTCGGCCACTCGCCTACTCGCGGGCGGCGTTCTCGAACGTCGTGTAATCGCCGTGGAACACGAGCTTGGTGGAACCGACCGGTCCGTTGCGGTGCTTGGCAACGATGATCTCGGCCAGGCCGCGCTGATCCGACTCGGGGTTGTAGTACTCGTCGCGGTAGATGAAGAGCACGACGTCGGCATCTTGTTCGATGCTGTTGTGCACGACGATGTCGCCGGCCACGAAGTTGTGGGTACCCGTGACCGTCGCGTCGAACACCGGGGCCTCGCCGCGCGGCTCGATCGCGACGATCTCGTCCCACAGCACGGCGCTCGCGCCGAGATCGGCGAGGTACTGGTCGGGCAGCGCCTCGGCGATCCGGCACATCAACGAACGCGACACTCCTTGCTCGTAGACCCGGTGGCAGCCTCCCGCCGCCTCGCCGAGCCGCTCGACCAGATCGTGCGCCCGGAGCGAGCCGTTGACGAGCAAGCTCTTGCGCTCGACGTAGTCCCACACCTCTCGCGGGATGGCGTCGCGGCGAGGATCGACCTCGGGACCGCCGAGCCGGGACGACGCCACGTACATGCCGGCGGTGAGGTCGGCGAGATGGACCCAGCCGTCGAGCGTCAAGAAGGGATGGTTCGCGCTCGCGGTCACCGTCCGGCCCGACGCGAGCTGCAGCTCGAACACAGCCTTGACGCCGCTTCGGAACACGCGCGTCATCACGCCGGGGACGAGTTGAAGGTGCTCGTCGAGCGTGAGCACCTCGAGGTCGTGCGCGTCCTGTTCGTACAGCGCGCCGAGCGTCGCCGTGCGGCCGTCGGCGAGTGTGATCTCGGTCTCGGCGACGAGACAGCCCGACTC
This sequence comes from Acidimicrobiia bacterium, assembly GCA_036511415.1. Taxonomy (GTDB): domain Bacteria; phylum Actinomycetota; class Acidimicrobiia; order IMCC26256; family PALSA-610; genus PALSA-610. Next base: position 13,649 of record DATCCI010000233.1, on the reverse strand, counting down.
GCGCAGGTCGGCGAGCATCGGCCGCTTGTCCTGGCGGTACTCGAGCTGGCGGTTGAGCTGCGAGAGGGTGACGACCGGCGCTTCGAGCTCGCGGGCGAGGATCTTCAGCCCCCGTGACAGCTCCGAAACCTCGACCTGGCGGTTCTCGGACCGGTGGGGCGACGCCATCAACTGCAGGTAGTCGACGACGATCAGCCCGAGGTCGCCGTAGCGAGCCTTGATGCGCCGCGCCTTGGCGCGCATCTCCATCACCGTGCAGTGCGGGTTGTCGTCGATGAAGAACGGTGCCTCCGCGAGCCGGCCGACCGCCTGGTTGACGCGCGGCCACTCGTGCTCGGAGAGCTTGCCGGTTTGCAGCTTGCGGGAAGGCACCCGCGCCTCGGCTGCGAGGAGGCGCTTCGTGAGCTCGAGGTAGCCCATCTCCATCGAGAAGAACAGCACGGGCTTGCGGCCGTGCAACGCGACGTGTTGCGCCATCCCGAGCGCCAGCGAGGTCTTTCCCTGACCGGGGCGCGCCGCGACGATCGTGAGCGTCGACGGCTGCATCCCGAGCAACAGCGAATCGAGGTCGTGGTAGCCGGTCGCCGTCCCGACGATGTCGCCCTGACGGTCGTACATCGCCTCCAACTGGTTCATCGTCTCTTCGAGCGCGGGGTACAGCGGGACGAGTGTGTCGGCGACCCGTCGCTCCGCGACCTCGAAGATCGCGGCCTCGGCTCGATCGAGCGTCTCGTCGACCGCGTCCTCCGCGTTGTAGGCCATCTCTTGGATACCGCCCGCGGTCTCGATGAGTCGGCGAAGCATCGCGAGCTCGGCAACGATCAGGGCGTAGTGCTGCGCGTTCGCCGACGCGGGGGTGGCGGCCTGGATACGCAACAACGTCTGGCGCCCGCCGAGCTGGTCGAGTTGGGCGGCGCGCCGCAGCTCCTCGGCGACGGTCACCGGATCGACGGGCTCGCCCCGGCTGTGCAAGCCGTACGCGGCCTCGAAGATCGCGCCGTGTGCCGGCTTGTAGAAGTCGCTCGCGACGAGTCGCGCCTCGACCGCGGCGGTGATCGCCTCGCGACTCAGCATCATCGAGCCGAGGAGCGACTCCTCCGCCTCGATGTTGTGGGGCGGGATTCGTGCTCCGTTGGCCCGGCGTCGCGCGTCTTCGATCGAGACCATCGTCGCTACCTCCTCCCCGACGAGACGGGGACCTTGGCACGCCCGGGCTGTGGGGTTGAAGAGGACAAGCCTGTGAATTGCACCGGCCCGGCGGGGGATATCTCCCGGTCCACAGCCCTGTGGACAATCGCACGGAGGTGCGCCATCAACGGGGCCCTCGGCCCGACGACGGCCCGGACCGGTATCGCCGCTGGCAGGCGGGTGACGAGCCGCGGACGGCCCCCGCCGACGGGACCGGCCGCGAAGTCGAGATCGTCACCTCGGGCGCCGCCGCGCTGTGGATATCGCGCGATACCCACACCCGACCGCCGGAACAACCACCCGGGGAGCCGACGACGATGGGAATGACACTCTTGTGATTCTCGCGGACGGGCGCGCGCGAACCGGGGACCGAACCCTCGGACGCCAACGAAGCTCAGCCGGCCGCGACGACGTCGACGTGGACCGTCGCGATGACTTCGGGGTGCAGGCGTACCTGCAGGTCGACACCGCCGAGCTCCTTCAGCGGCTCGTCGAGCGCGAGCTTGCGCCGGTCGATCTCCGCGCCGGTCTGGCTCTGCACCGCCTCGGCGATGTCGGTCGCGGTCACCGAGCCGAACAGACGGCCCTCACCGCCGGCGCGCGCCTCGATCGTGATCGTGCGCCCTTCGAACTGCGCGGCGAGGGCCTGTGCGCCCTCGCGGTCGCGCCGATCGCGTGCGTCGCGGTTGCGGCGCATCGCATCGGCCTGCTTCTGGCTTCCGGCCGATGCCTTCAGCGCGAGCCCGCGCGGAACGAGATAGTTGCGGGCGTACCCGTCGGCCACGTCGACGAGGTCGCCCTTCTTGCCCAGGTTGTCGACATCGTCGCGAAGAACGATCTTCATCGGGCTGCGACCTCCGGCCGTCCTCGGCCCGTCATTCCGCGTCGCCCTCGACGGGCTCGCCGTCGCCGGTCGTGGGCTCGACCTCCTGCAACTCGTCCTTCGTGAACTCGTCCGGGGTGAACTCGTTCGGCTCCGCCCCGGCGGCCGTCACCTCGTCGAGAACGCTCTCGTCGCGACCGTCGCGGTCGCGGGTGTCGTCCACCGGACCCGGGATCTCGCGCAACTCGCCCTCGCGGTCTCCCCGGTCGCCGCGGTCTCCCCGGTCGCCGCGATCGCGTCGGCCCTTCGACCGCTGCGTCACCTGGCGCACGCTGTACGGCAGCAGTGCCATCTCGCGCGCGACGCGGATCGCGCGTGCGACCGCGACCTGTTGCTGCTGCGTGTTGCCGGTGACCCGCCGCGCGCGAACCTTCGCGCGCTCCGACATGAACCGCCGCAGCAGGTTGACGTCCTTGTAGTCGATCCAATCGATGCTCTCGGTGATCAGGATCGACGTCTTCTTCTTGAGTGGGCGCCGCTCCTTGCCGGGCGGCGCCTTCTTCTCTCTGCGTTGTGCCATTCGAGTTCCCTATCGGATCAGAACGGCTCTTCGCCGTAATCGTCGTAGTTGCCGTCGCCGGTGGTCGTGGTCGCCGCCGGCGCGGCAGCGGCAGCTGCAGCCGGAGCGGACCGGCGGGGCGGGCCGCCGCCCCCGTCTCCCGGCCCGCTGCGCTCGACCTTGTGCACTTCCGCGGTCGCGAAGCGAAGACTGGGCGCGACGTCGTCGGCGACGATCTCGACAATCGAGCGCTTCTCGCCTGCCTCGGTCTCCCAACTGCGTTGCTCGAGCCGACCGCTGACCACGACCCGCGAGCCCTTGGTCAACGATGCGCCGACGTTCTCGGCGAGCTGGCGCCAGGCGACGACGTTGAAGAAGCTGGTCTGCTCTTCCCACTCCTGGCTCTGCTGGTTCCGCCAGGAGCGGTTCACCGCTACCCCGAACGTGACCTTCGAGATGCCACTCGGCGTGTAACGCATCTCGGGATCGCGGGTGATGTTGCCGGAGATCGTGATGCTGTTCGAATCGGTTGCCATGTTGTTACTCCCTATGCCTGCTGCCCGCCGAGGCGCCCGCAGCCTTCGGAGGCCCGTAGACCTTCTCCGGGATGCGCAGCACCATGTGACGGATCACTTCATCTGCCAGGGAGAGTGTCCGGTGCAACTCCTCCATCGCCTGCGGTTCCGCTCGGGCCTGAAGGACGATGTAGTACCCGTCGGCCTTGTGCTTGATCTCGTAGGCGAGGCGGCGCTTGCCCCAGAAGTCGACGTGGCCGCGCTCGGCGCCCTTCGACTCGATGAGCTGGAGCCACCCTTCGACTGCAGCCCGGATCGTCTCCTCTTCCAGGTCCGCGTCGACGATGATCATCACTTCGTACGGACGCGTCATGCGCCGGTACCTCCTTCGGACCGCACGGTCTCGCCGCGGCGGGCCCCGTTGCCCGCCGGTTCACCCGGCGCCGCGGGGGCAGGATCTCGGTTGCCTGAACAAGTTGTCTGAACAGGTTGTCTGAACCGATGGAAGCTAGCAGATCACCTCGACTCGGCCTATCGGGGAGGACGCTACAAGAGGGGTGCGACACTTTCACGCGCCGGTTCACGCGGTGCACGCGCCGAGCGCGCCGGACGTGGCCTGCGAGCCGGCCGGGCGCTCGAGCGCGTAGCGGTACGGGTCCTTGCTCGCGTACTCGGGGCACGTCGCGTCCGTGCCTTGCGGGCACGGTGTCATCCGCGCGTCGTCGACCGGTACCCCCCGCGCCGAGAAGAACGTGACGTCGAGCGGCGTCGGCGTGCCGGCCATCGTGTAGCGCGCGGTCGTTTCTGCCGGGTTGACGAAGAGCATCCCGTCGTACGGGGCGAGCGACGTCACCTCGCGCAGACCCTGCGTGCGCTGGCCCGGTGTCGACGCGACGAGCACGCGCAGACAGCGCGAGCCGACGGCCACCCTCGCCTCGGAAAATTCCCCGAAGGGCGCGGCCGCCGGTTGCGTCGCCGCAAAGCTCAGGTGACCCGAGCCGCTTTCGTCCGACCGGATGCGGGCCACGACGACGACCGCGGTACCGAGTGCGCCCAGTGCGACCACGACCGCCGCGACCACGCGGACCCGCGCCGGCACACCTGCCCGCACCGCGGCTACTGCGCGAGCTCGGGCTCGGCCGCGCCGCCGTACAGACCGAGGGCGTCGGCCATGCGATCGGTCATGTGGTACGTCTCCGCGCTCGCCGGATACGTCCCGGCGCGCACGTCGGCGCAGAATCGCTCGATCGACTCGGTGGCCAGCACCTCCAGCGACGCGTACGCGCGGACGAACTTCGGCGCACGATGATCGGGACCGGCGAAGCCGAGCAGATCGTGCCAAACGAGCACCTGGCCGTCGCAATGCCGGCCCGCTCCGATACCGATCGTCGGCACCTTCACCGACTCGGTGATGACACGCGCCACCGCGTCGGGAACGCACTCGAGCACGATCGCGAAACAGCCGGCTTCCGCGAGCGCGCACGCATCGTCGGCCAGTGCCTTCGCGGCGTCGAGCTCCTTGCCCTGCACCTTGAAACCACCCAGTGCGTGGATCGACTGCGGCGTGAGCCCGATATGGCCCATCACGGGGATCTCGGCGTCGAGGATCGACTGGACGGAGGCGAGGCGTTTGCGACCTCCCTCGAGCTTCACCGCGCCGGCGCCGGCGCGTACCAGCTGCGCCGCGTTGTGCACCGTCTCCGCCGTGCTCACGTGGTAGCTGAGCCAGGGGAGGTCGGCGACGACCAGGGCACGCGGTCGGGTGCGGGCCACCGCGGCGACGTGGTGCGCCATGTCGTCGGTCGTGACCTGGAGCGTGTCGTCGTATCCGAGCACGACCATCGCGACCGAGTCGCCGACCAGGATCAGGTCGGCTCCCGCGGCGTCGACCGTGCGGGCCGACGGCGCGTCGTATGCCGTCACCATGACCAGGGGAATGCCGTCGCCCTTACGGGCCACGACGCCGGGCGCGGTCACCCGCCGCGCCGAGTCTGCGGTCATCTCCGCTACCTCCACCGTCCAGGGCTCGTTCGGCTCCCGGCGGCACCGCCAGCGTACCGGCGCGACGGCCAGTGCCACCAGCGGCTCCGGACCGGCGTTCGGAGGCCGGGCCGGACGGCCTGTACTACGGCGAGGAGGTTCGGGAAGAATGCCCGGATGACCGCCCGCGTCTGCGAGAACTGCGGGATTTCCGACGACGAGCTCGTACTCGTCCGGCGGGTGTACGTCGTTCCGCCGTCGTGGGACACACCCGGGTCGCAGACGGTCATCGCCGAGCCCGAGCTGTGGTGCATCTCGTGCATCTCGCAGTACCCCTGCGAGGTCGTCGACGACTGACCGAACTCGGTCTGCTGATCAGCTCGCGTGCAGGCGGCCGTGGAGCGATTGACGGCGGAGGTGGTTCCACCGGCAATCGACGCAGACCTCGACGTCGTAACACGCGAACTCGTCGCACGACGCGCCCAACTTGCGGAGCTCCGCTTGATTGCTGATCGCCCGGCCGTTCGCCTGCTTCAGCTTGTCGCCGTACACGTAAGAGACGAGGCGCAGGTTCGTCGCCCCGCACACCGGGCACTCGTCGTCGATGTCGGTACCGATGAACTGCGCGGCCCGGAGCAGTTCGGGATGGGCGTCGCAGACGTCGAGGCGGGTGAGCGTGCCTCGTCGGAAGTCGCGCAGAACCGCCCGTCGGGCCAGCGCGTAATCGGTGACGCTCGTCATCGCCGGAAAGTGTAGGTGCGCGCCGACGCGTGTCGAACAGGTCGAGTGTCGAGCAGGTCGCCCGGGTCGGGGCGATCCACCGCGCCCGATCATCGCGGACGGCGCCGGCGCGCTCGATCTCCCATCCGATCTCCACCCCGAGAGGCCACTCCGACACGCGTCTCCGACACGCGTCTCCAACACGCCACCGGGTAGGCCGCCGGAGAGGTCACCCCGGCTCCACCGGCCCCGGGTCTCGGATTCGTCGGGGTACTTGCACGATATATCGATTCGATATATCGTGCATCACATGTTGGAGCTCGCGGTCCTTGGGTTGCTCGCCGAGCAGCCGCGCCACGGCTACGACTTGAAAAAGCGCCTGTCGGAGACGCTGGGGCCGTTGTGGGGCATCTCGTTCGGGTCGCTCTACCCCGCCTTGCGCCGCCTGGAACGTTCCGGAGCGATCGAAGAGGTCGACGAGAACGCGACCACCCCGGGCGCGGCCTTCGTGCCCACCGGCTCGCTCAAGGGCGACCTGGCGGCAGCCCGTATGCGCCTGCGGCCACGACCCACTCGGCGCACCCGCCGGGCGTACGGCATCACCGACCGGGGTCGGGTGCTGTTCACGGAGTTGCTCACCGACGAGAGCGACGACGACGAGCGGGCCTTCGCGGTGAAGCTCTTGTTCTGCGGTCACCTCGATCCGGTGGCCCGCCTCGCGTTTCTCGAACGGCGACGCGCGCAGCTGACCCAACGGCTGGTCGCCGACCGGAAGCCCGCCACCCGCACCATCGACCGGTACACCCGATCGCTCCTCGAGCACCGGGCCCGGTCGACCCAACACGATCTCGATTGGATCGCCGAGCTGATCGCGCAAGAGCGCGAGGACCAGCCCGACGACCGAAGCCAAGGAGCAACGGCATGAGCGAGTCCCCCCGGAAATCGACCTCGCCGAAGACCGTCTCGCCGAAGACCGTCTCGCCGAAGACCGTGCGCGTCGCGATCGCCGGCGTCGGAAACTGCGCGAGCAGTCTGGTTCAAGGCGTCGAGTTCTACCGCGGCGCCGACCCGACCGAGCGCGTCCCTGGGCTGATGCACGTGGAGCTCGCCGGATACCACGTCGGCGACATCGAGTTCGTCGCCGCGTTCGACGTCGACGCCGACAAGGTCGGTCTCGACCTGGGCAAGGCGATCTTCACCAGCATCAACAACACGATCAAGTTCGCCGAGGTCCCCGACCTCGGCGTGCTCGTCCAGCGGGGCCCGACCTTCGACGGACTCGGCAAGTTCTACCGCGAGGTCGTCGAAGAATCGCCCGCGGCGCCGGTCGACATCGCCCAGGCGCTGCGCGACTCCCGCGCCGACGTCTTGGTGTCGTACCTCCCGGTCGGCTCGGAAGACGCGCAGAAGCATTACGCCCAGGCCGCGCTCGACGCGGGCGTCGCCTTCGTCAACGCCATCCCGGTATTCATCGCGAGCAATCCCGAGTGGGCGAAGAAGTTCGAGGACGCGGGCGTGCCGATCATCGGCGACGACATCAAGAGCCAGGTCGGCGCGACGATCACGCACCGCCTGCTCGCCCGGCTGTTCGAAGATCGCGGCCTCGCGATTGACAACACCTACCAGCTGAACTTCGGCGGCAACATGGACTTCAAGAACATGCTCGAGCGCGAGCGGCTGCTGTCGAAGAAGATCAGCAAGACGCAATCGGTCACGAGCCAGATCGACCAGGGCATCAGTACCGACCACGTGCACATCGGTCCGTCCGATCACGTGCCGTGGCTGAACGACCGGAAGTGGGCGTACATCCGCCTCGAAGGGCGCAATTTCGGCGACGTGCCGCTCAACATCGAGCTCAAGCTCGAGGTCTGGGACTCGCCGAACTCGGCCGGAGTGATCATCGACGCCGTGCGCTGCGCGAAGGTCGCGCTCGACCGCGGCATCGGCGGCCCACTGCTCGGCCCGTCGGCGTACTTCATGAAGTCGCCGCCCGTGCAGTACCACGACGACGACGCGCACCGGATGGTCGAGGAATTCGCGTCCGGCGCGTAGACGCTCCGGCGCGCCAGAATGCGGGCATGACGAAACGCGAGCCGCCTCCGGGTACCGGGTTCGAGCCGAAGAACTTCGCCGCATGAACACCGAGGTTTGGAATCGCATCGCGGCGCGGGCCCGGACTGCCGACGTCGGCGACATCCCCGACGCGATCCTGTACGCGCCGGACGGACCGACGGAGGCCGACCTGCGCCTGTTCGGCGACGTCGCCGACAAGCGCGTCCTCGATCTCGGAACCGGCAGCGGCACCAACGCGATCGCGCTCGCCCGTCAAGGCGCGCACGTGATCGCGCTCGACCGATCGATCGCACAGCTCGCGCGCGCCCGCAAGCTCGCCGCCGCGACCGACGTGCGCGTCGAGTGGCACGAGTGCGACGCCGCCGATCTCGCTTTCCTGCGCGCCGACTCGATCGACCTCGCCCTGGCCACCGGCGTGCTCGGAGAGGTCGAGGACGTCGACCGGCTCTTGCGCCAAGTGCACCGCGTGCTCCGCCCGGGCGCGCCGTTCGTGTTCTCCTACGATCATCCGATGGCGCTCGCGGTCGGACGCGAGGGCGAAGCGCCGGGTGCGCTCCCGCTCGGTGCGCTCGAGGTCCGGCGTTCCTATTTCGACAGCCAGCCGGTCGAGATCACCCGCGGCGACGAGCGCATCAGAGTCTGGCCCCGTACGACGGCCGAGGTGTTCGCGGCGTTGCACCGCGCCGGCTACCGCGTCGAGCTGCTGCTCGAGCCCGAGCCGCCGTTCTCCGGCGAGCCCGGGCCGGACATTCCGCGCGTCATCGTCTGGCGCGCGCGCAAGGAAGGTGTCTAGGCGCAGATCAGGCCGGGCGCGGGTCGCGAGGTTCGAGGCCGCGTGCGCGCGCCCAGGCCACCAACCGCGCGCGGGCGTCGTCTTCGCTCATCAGGCCCTCCTCGAGGCGGAGCTCGAGCAGAAAGTCGAGCGCCTCGCCGACGATCGGACCGGGTGGCACGCCGAGGAGCTGCATGACCCCGTTCCCGTCGAGCGCCGGACGGATCTTGGCGAGCTCTTCGCCCTCACGGAGCTCGGCGATCCGGTCGACGAGCTCGTCCATCCGGCGGCCGAGCGCCGCGGCCTTGCGGGCGTCGCGCGTCGTGCAGTCGCAACGCGTGAGCTCGTTCAGGTCGTCGAGCAACGGTCCCGCGTCGCGCACGTAGCGACGAACCGCGCTGTCGGTCCAACCCATGCGATACGTATGGAAGCGCAGGTGCAGCTCGACGAGCCGGGTGACGTCGTCGACGAGGTCGTTCGGATATCGCAGCGCGAGCATCCGCTCGCGTGCCATGCGCGCGCCGACGACCTCGTGATGATGGAACGTGACGCCCTGCGGGCCGTAGCCGCGGGTGCGCGGCTTGCCCACGTCGTGCAACAGAGCCGCGAGCCGTATGCGCAGCCGCGGAGAGGTCTTCGCCACGACTGCGATCGTGTGCGCGAGCACGTCCTTGTGCCGGTGGATCGGGTCCTGTTCGAGCCGCATCGCGTTCAGCTCGGGAACGAACTCGTCCGACAGGCCGGTTCGCGCGCACAGCCACAGTCCGGACGACGGATCGTCGGCAACCAGCAACTTGGAGAGCTCGTCGCGCACGCGCTCGGCGCTCACGATCTTCATGCGCTCGTGCATCGCCTCGATCGCGTCGACGAGAGCCGCGTCGGGCTCGAAGCCGAGCGTCGCGACGAACCGCGCGGCCCGCAACATCCGCAATGGATCGTCCCCGAATGAGACCTCGGGCGCGAGCGGCGTGCGCAACCGACGCGCGGCGAGGTCGATGCGACCGTCGAAGGGATCGACGAGCTGCGGCCCTCCGCCCGTCATGTCGTCGAGCGCGATCGCCATCGCGTTGACCGTGAAATCGCGTCGCGAGAGGTCGGTCTCGACGTCGTCGGAGAACATGACCTCCGGTTTGCGGCTCTCCGGGCGGTAGACGTCGGCGCGAAACGTCGTGATCTCGAAGCGTTCGCCGTCCCTCTCGCACCCGACGGTGCCGAAGCGCTGACCCTGCAGCCAAACGGCGTCGGCCCACGGGCGCGCGACGTCCTCGATGACATCGGGCCGGGCGTCGGTCGCGATGTCGACGTCGACGATGTCGCGGTCGAGCAAGGCGTCGCGCACGCTGCCTCCCACGAGATACGCGCGGTATCCGGCACCGCGCAGGCGCGCCGCGAGCTGCTGCGTCGGGGAATCCGGCACGAAGAAGCGTTCGAGACGGGCGGGAACTGCGGTCACAGCCGCCCATTGTGGCGCAGGGTCGCGAAATTACTGGCCTGCAGCGACCTGCTCGGCCGCGACCTCCATCGTGAACTGCTCGATCATCAGGCGCAGGTCGTGCGGGGTCGTGGAAGCCGCGATCGCCTCACGCAGGTCGATGATGCCCTGTTTGTACAGGCCGAGCAGGCTCTGGTCGAAGGTCTGCATCCCGTAGTACTCGCCCTCGGCGATGATGCTCTCGATCTCGTGCGTCTCGTCGGGATTCACGATCTTGTCGAACACGCGACCCGTCGCCACGAGCACCTCGACGGCCGGGGCACGGCCACCGCCGCGCTTTTCGACCAGGCGCTGGCTCACGATGCCCCGCAACGACGAGGCCAGCGACATCCGTACCTGCCGCTGCTCGTGCGGCGGGAAGAAGTCGATGATCCGGTTGACCGAATCGGTCGCGCTGATCGTGTGCAACGTCGAGAACACGAGGTGGCCGGTCTCGGCCGCGGTGAGCGCCGTCTTCACCGTCTCGACGTCCCGGATCTCACCCACGAGGATGACGTCCGGGTCCTGACGCAGGACGCGCTTCAGGGCGGCGTGGAAGTCGGCGGTGTCGGTGCCGACCTCGCGCTGGTTGACGATCGACCGCTTGTCGGCGTGCAGGATCTCGATCGGGTCCTCGATCGTCACGATGTGCCGGCTGTAGTTGTCGTTGATGAAGTCGATCATCGAGCCGAGCGTCGTCGTCTTGCCGGAGCCGGTTGGTCCGGTGACGAGGACGAGACCGCGCGGGTGGTCGGTGAGCTTGCGGATCACGGGCGGCAACCCGAGCGCCTCGAACGACGGGATGTCACTCTGCACGCGCCGCAACACGAGGCCTACCGACCCGCGCTGGCGCATCACGTTCACACGGAAACGCCCGAGGCCCGACACCGAGTACGCGAAGTCGGCTTCGGAGGTGGCGATGAACTCCTCCGCCCGTTGCTTGGGCATGATCGCGAACGCGACCCTCTCGGTCTCGACCGGTGACACGGCCGCGAGATCGGTCCGGTCGAGGTGGCCGTCGATGCGAAAGAACGGCGGCGAGCCCACCTTGATGTGCACGTCCGAAGCGCCCCGCGCAACGGCGTTGCGAAGTAGTTGATCGAGATCCAACACTGGCGCGACCATCCTTTCGGGCCGATCGATTCCGCCTCCCGGCAACGGGCGGTGCCGCAGCCTCAGCCCTACCCGTTGTCGATCGGCACGAGGAGGACGCCTCTGGAGCCGAGCCCCGGGGAAATTGCGCGTTGCGGCGATCTCGACCCTGTTCGGACGGCCCGACGAGTCAGCCGGAGGCGAGCGGGCCGGTGACGTGGAGATCGCGGGCGGCGTGGACGACGGTTCGGCCCGGTCCGTTCGCCGTTGCCGACTCGGACCGCTCGGGCCGTCCGAGCAGGGTGGAGACCGTCGCCGCGGTCGAATCGCGCAGTGCGTCCAGGTCGTAGCCGCCCTCGAGGAACACCACGAGGCGCCGGGGCGGCGCCAGCGCCATGATGCGCGCGGTCAGGTCGGCGTAGTCGCCGGCCGAGAGTCCGAGGCCGGTCAGCGGATCGGCCCGGTGGGCGTCGTACCCGGCCGAGACGAGCACCCACGTGGGCGCGAAGCGCTCGACGAGCGGTTCGACGACGGTGTCGATCGCGTCGAGATAGACGTCACCGGTCGCGCCGGCCGGCAGGGGGAAGTTCAGCGTCGTTCCCACTCCCGAACCGGCGCCGGCGTCGGTGAGGCGTCCCGTGCCGGGATACAAGGGCCACTCGTGCATCGACACGTACATGACCGAGGCGTCGGCGTAGAAGATGTCCTGGGTGCCGTTGCCGTGGTGCGCGTCCCAGTCGACGACGAGCACGCGTTCGCCTCGATCGCGCAATGCCGCCGCCGTGATCGCCGCGTTGTTCAGCAGGCAGAAGCCCATCGCGTGGGCGGCGACGGCGTGATGACCGGGCGGCCGCACCGCGCAGAACGCGTAGTCGCCGTCGCCGCGGTCGAGCGCGTCGACCGCCTCGAGCCCGCTGCCGGCGGCGAGGAGCGCGGCTTCCCACGAAGCCGGCGAAGCGCCCGTGTCGGCGTCGAGGGGCCCGCCGCCCTGCGCGCAGAAATTCTCGAGGTGATCGAGATACCCGGCGGTGTGCACGCGTTCGAGCTCCGACCGGCTGGCGCGCCGCGGCTCGAGCCGGCGGCGGGCGTCGGGCGGCGCGCCCGCGTCGAGCCCGTCGAGGACGGCTCGCACGCGCGCCGGCCGTTCGGGGTGGCTGCGGCCGGCGTCGTGTGCTTCGAAGCGGGCGTCGGTCGCGACCAGGAGCACCCTGCGAGGCTAACGAACCGCCACGATGGGCGGCCCCCCGGCCGTTCCCGTCGCTACGCTCGCCGCCGGTGAAGGCGCATCGGGCGCAGTCGTACCGATTTCGTGGAGGCGTCGCCCGAGTCGCGGCGTGGCACGGTCGAAGCGATGTCGCATCGCTCGCGTTGCAGGGTCCCGACGCGCCGTCGCCCCGAGCGCTGCGCCGACTGCTCGAGCGGTTGCAGGAGGCGGGCTACCGCGAAGTCGTGACCAACGCCCTCGGGCCGGGCGCGAGCCTTCCGTTGGTCGACGTCGGCTTCGCGGTGCGCGGTCGTCTGCACCTGCTCGCACACGACCTCGCGAACCTTCCGTCGGCGAGCGGGAGAACCCGCCGGGCGACGCGAGCCGATCGGGGTGCGCTCCTCACCACCGACGCCGCCGCCTTCGACGAATTCTGGCGCTTCGACGCGCTGGCCCTGCGCGAAGCGGCGCGAGCGACCCCTCGCTCGCACCTGCGGGTCGGATCGGCGCCGGACGACTCGCGCGGGTACGGCCTGTTCGGGCGCGCGGCCGCGGCCGGGTACGTGCAACGGCTGGCGGTGGCGCCGGACGTCCAGCGACGCGGCCTCGGCCAGGCGCTGCTCAACGACGGGCTGCGTTGGCTGCGCGCACACGGCGCCCGGCGCGCCTACGTCAATACCCAGGACGACAACGACCGAGCGCTCGCGCTCTACCTGCGCTCGGGTTTCACACGACTGCCGATCGGGCTGCACGTCCTGGGTCGAGAGCTGTGACGCGTCGGCTGCTCCGAGCGCGCCGCATCGGACTCGTGCTGGCCGCGACCGCGGTCGTGTCCACCGCACTGGCATCGACGAGCCCTCCCACCGCCCGGGCGCAGGAGACCACGACCGCGGTACCGAGCCTGCCGCCGTTACCGGTCGGTTTGAGCCTCGTGAGCCAGAGCACGTGGGTTCCGCTCGGGCAGACCTTCACGATGAAGCTGCACATCGACAACCCGCGACTGGCCGCGACGCCCAACGCCGCGATCTCGATCCGCATCCACCAGTCGACGACGTCCCGCAGCGGATTCGACGACGTGATCGCCAACCGCAGCCTCGGCGGCACGCTCTACGTTCCGAACCAGATCAGCGTCGCGTCCCTGCACCCCGACGCGCACGGCGACGTCTCGATCGTCTTCGGGCTTTCCGGATCCGGGGTGCGACCGACCATCGGCATCGGCCGTCCGGGCGTGTACCCCGTCGAGGTGCAGCTC
>DATCCI010000232.1:0-2072 GCA_036511415.1 Acidimicrobiia bacterium | reverse complement strand
CCCGCCGCTCGAGATCAGCCGCACGCTCTCGACCCGTCGGCGGGCAAAGCCCGGCGCCTGCATCATCGAGACGAAGAAGGTCGGTGGTCCGACCATGAAGGTCACACGCTCGCGTTCGATGAGCGTGAGCGCGGCTTCGGGGTCCCAGCGGGCCATGAACACGGTCCGGAACGGGACGACGCCCGGCACGGTGACCCCGTTCAGGAGGCCGGAGATGTGCGCGGCGGGCGCGGGCATCAGCACGCAGTCGTCGCGATCGAGCGCGTGCGCGTCGCGCATCTGCGCGGCCTTGTAGGCGAGCGTGGCCTGAGTGTGCAGCACGCCTTTCGGCGCGCCGCTCGAGCCCGAAGTGAACAGCACCGCCGCGAGCCGGCTCGCGTCGATGTGCGGCGCGACGATCGGCTCGCCGGCCGGGAGCGCGTCGAGGTCGTCGACGACGAACGCGGGCCGGACGGCGTCGAGCACACGCGCCACGTCGCCGGGGCCCATCTGGTGGTGCACCGGCGCCGCGACCGCGCCGAGCCGCCAGCACGCCCGGTACAGCACCGCGATCTCGTCGCGGTTCTCCGACTGCCAGGCGACGGCGTCGCCGGGACCCACACCGCGTGCCTGTAGCCCACCGGCGACACGCGCCACCTTCTCGGCGACCGCGGGCGCGGCGGCGCGCGTGAGCAGCACGTCGAGGGAGGGGAGATCCCACGGGCCGCCGGTCCGACGGTAACGGGCCGTCCGGGGGGATGTGAACGTCGGGCCGATCACCTGTGCCAGTCAGGCTCGGCGCGACTTCCAGCCGTCACTGGCGGGCGTGGCGCCCCGCAGCACACTGGTGCCGACGAAGTTGCGCTGGATCTCCACGGTGCCCGCGCCGATGCACAGCCCGCGGATGTCGCGGTACACCCGCTCGACCGGGTACTCACGCGAGAAGCCGTAGCCGCCGAGCAGCTGGATCGCCTCGTCGCACACGAACTTTGCGGCAAGGTTCGCCGCAGTTTTCGCCATCGCGGTCTCGAGCGCGGGTGGTGTGCCGTGCGGCCCGGCCATGTGCACCGCGCGCTGGAGCAGGAGGCGCGCACCCTCGAGCTGTGTCGCCATGTCGGCGATCTTCCACTGGAGCCCCTGAAGATCGGCGAGGGTGCGGTCGCCGAGCTTGCGCTCGTTCATGTAGTTCACCGCGTACTCGAGCGCGCCCTGCGCGGCGCCGACGCACATCGCGGCGTTGCCGCAGCGTTCGTGGTTGATGTGCGAGATCAACGTCTTGAACGACTCGCTGTTCGCGGGGTCACCCCACAGCAACACGTCGTCGGGCTCGACCCGCACGTCGTCGAACGCGAGTTCGGCCTCGCTCGTCGCCCGCAGTCCCATCTTCACGTGCGTGCCGGCAACCGTCACGCCGGGCGCCTCGAGATCGACGACGACCGCGCCGATCCCCTTCGTGCCGGCACTGTCGGGGAAGCGGCACCACACCAGACACGCGCGGGCCTTGTGGCCGCCCGTGACGTAGTTCTTGTACGCGTTGAGGCGGAAGCCGTCGCCGTCGGGCCGGAGACGGGCGCGCATGTGGCCGACCGCGCTGCCGGCCTCGGTTTCGCTGATGCCGATGCAGAACAGGCCTTCGCCGCTTGCCGCGATCGGCAGCCAGCGGTCTTTCATCGTGTCGTTGCCGAGGTGTTCGATGGCGCGCGGCGGGCCGTTGAAGATGAGCTGGGCGAGGATGGCGCTCGACACGTCGGCGCGGGCGAGCTCCTCGAGCACGATCGCAGCCTCGACGTCGCCGAGTCCAGCGCCGCCCCAGCGCTCGCCGATCGTGATGCCGAACAGCTCGGCCTTGCGCATCCCGTCCCACGCCCATTGCGGGAACTCTTCGGTCTCGTCGCCGTGTCGCGCCATCGGCGCGAGCTCACGGTCGGCGACGTCGCGCGCCAGCTGTCGGAGCGCGGCCTGGTCTTCGGTGTCGGCGAACGGATTCGCCCCGGTCGCGTGCGCGGACATGGGGCAAGGCTACTTTCCTGGGCTGACACGGGCGTCAGGTCACACACGCTGGGGCTACGGTGTCGGGTATGGCTGCCGAGTCC
>DATCCI010000231.1:0-3558 GCA_036511415.1 Acidimicrobiia bacterium | reverse complement strand
ACCTTCCCGATCGGCGCCTCGTGCAAGGCGTCGCCCGGCTCCCCCGCCAGGAATCGCACGCGCCCGTCGAGCAGATCGAAACGCTCGAACCCGTCCCGGACCGATTCGAGGTCGGTCCAGACGTCGACGATGTCGTCGGGATGGTGCTCCGCCCGAAAGCGATCGGCGATCCAGACCTGTTTGCCCTCCATGTCGTGGGCCGCGAGATAGCCCCGCATGTAGATCGCGCCGCCACCGCGGCCGGTTCCGCACTCGACGAGGTCACCGACGATCGCCTCGTTGCGCACGGTGTCGAGATGCGTGCGCAACTGGTCGAGGCGCGCCCGCCCCATCATTGCGTACGGGAGGTTGTCTCCTTCGTGCCATACACCGGCCGCCGGACCGTTGCGGCGGCGTTCGACCAGCGGCTCCCACCAGAGCTGCATCTGCTGGATCGGGGATCCGACCGTTCTCGGGTCGTCGGAACCGCGCCGGATGCACTCGGCCAGGTAGAGGAGACGGACCTCGTGGTCGAGGTAGAGCTCGTCGAGGAGCGCGGCCGAGAGCAGGCGGAGATAGCGATCGGCGGCGTGCGCGACCTTCTCGCTGCGGCCGTAGTAGTCGTTGTGCTGGAACAAGATGGCCTGGAGGCGGGTCGATTCCGCGAGCTCGAGCAGCGCGTCCTTGCCGGACGCGCTCTCGAGCCGGTCGAGCACCCGGCCGATCTCGGGATCCCGATCGAGGCGCGCTTGTTCGACCACGATCGCGAGACCGAAGTACACCGGCAGGATCACCGTGCGCACCGGACGGTCGAACGCGGCGAGGAAGTCGTCGAGCGCGGTCATCACGCCGTTGCGCGGACCACCCTCGGTCACCGCGTTGTAGTGCAACGGGTTCACGCCACCCATCGGCAGGAGGTCGGGAACGCCCGGCCGCATCCCGAGTTGCTCGTACGGCTGGCGGAACTCGGCCGGGATGTTGGTCGGGTCGTAGTAGAGATCCCTTCGGCCGTACGGCCACAGCACGTCGTGGAGAACGAGGATCGGTAGCGGCTTGTCTTCTCGGCGCGATGCCTCGGCCAACATCCTCAGCTCGAGATCCACCGTGTACCAGTTGTGATCGCCGTCGACGAGCGCCACGTCGACCGCCGGCAGTGTGTCGAGCACGTTGCGACTCAGGTCGCGGTGAAAGATGTAGCGCCCCGGGAAACGGCGTTCGTGCTCGGTCGGATCGAACTCGGGAACCGGATCGATGACGTGCAACTCGGTCTCGTCGCCGAGCGTCTCGAGCATCAAGACGGTCGTGTCGCCGCGCAGCGCGCCGATCTCGACGATCCGGCGCGCCCGGGCCGCCTGGATCAGTGGCCAGACGGCTTTCTCCCAAAAGGGGTACATCAGGTTCCCATCTTCCCGCCGCGCCGAGCCGCTCGGACGCTCCGGCAATCCGCAAAGAATACGTTCCGACCCGGGAACTCTCGCACGCCCGTACATGCGAGGCAGTTGCCAGACGGGCTCGAATGAGGGAGGCTGCCCCGCGTAGGGGGGTCTACGGAGCAACTCGGCCCTTGGCGCGTCATGATCACCTCGGTAAACCAGGGGGAAACAGATTGAGCACTCACCGCAACACGCACTTGGGGCTACTAGGCCCGTCGGGTCGTACTCATGGGGGGCAGATGACGCGACGTCGCCGCGCGCTGATGTCGGTAGCGGGCGCGGCCGCGCTCGTGGCCGCGTCGTCAGCGATGCTGCTCGCGCCGACGGCGGCGTCGGCGGCGCCCACGACGACCTCGTCGTCGAGTACGTCGACATCTACGACGGTCCCGTCGACATCACTTCCCGCGGGCAAGGTCACGGTGCAGGCGGGCGCGACGTTCCATCTCGTCGAGGCCGGCAAGGCAACTGCGATTGCATTCACCGGCACCATGGTCGGAACGTCGGACGGCAACGGACACCTCACGTTCCCGAAGTCGGCCATCACCTTCGACCCGGTGAGTTTGACGGTTCCGGTCCCGACGACCGTCCACCTGGTCGCGACCACCGACTTCGCCGGCACGATCAACACCCAAACGGGCGCGGTCACGCTGGCCGGCTCGTCCGAAACGCTCATCGACATACCGGCTCTGAGTGCAACTTCGTGCCCGCTCGGCCCGAGTGCCGCGCACCTCAGCAGCGCGAACACCGGCGGCGTCAAGTACAACTCGACCGCGCACACCGCGACCGTCACCGACACGACCTTCGTCATCCCTGCGATCACGACCGCGCCTGCCTCGTGCCCGGCCGCCGCGATCGCGACGATCAACGGCACCTTCCCGCTCCCGATCTCGGGGTCGACGCCGCGCAGCATCGTCGAGACGCTGAAGGTCTTCCCGCCCGGCGTGGCGGTCACCGCGGCGGCGACGTCGACGACGGTTTCCCCCACGACCGCGCCCGCGGTCGCGGCGGCTGCAACTCCGACGACCGCGGCTCCCAACACACTGCCCCGCACGGGTGGCTCGTCGGGCCCGCTCGCGTTCTTGGGGCTGAGCCTCCTCGGCGGCGGCCTCGCGCTCGGGCTGCGGCGGCGCCGCAACCCGGCCCGTCCGTAGCCGGCAATCGGCCTAACCCGCAGGATGCCCCGGGGCGCGCCCGCGCCTCGGGGCCTCTGCGTTTCCGAGCCTCGGAGATCGTCGACGGCGCTCTTGCGCGCCGTGCATCCCCGAATCGTCATGTCCGTGCCGAGCAGTTTCGGTCGAATGGCCGGAATTCACCCGCCGTGATCGGTTGCAACGCGTCATCTACGACTGTTAGAACATGTAAGGCGTCGGAAACCAACACCGGCGCAGTGCGTCGTCTATCTCGACCCTCGGGGGGCCAGGTCATGCATAAGAAGTCCTTGATCGGTTTGCTTGCGGCCGTACTCGCGGCCGCAACCATTGTTCTTGCGGCGCCGGCCGGCGCCATCGTCAACGCCTGTACCGTCTCGATGTGGCCGAACCTGCCCGGCGGACAGAGCAACCTGAAGCAGAACTGCACCGAGACCACCGCCACCGGCACCGTCGGCGGCCACGGTCTTGGCGCACTCGGTCAAGAGACGTCGCTCGAAGACTTCCCGCAGGCGATCTGGCACTTCGGTGCCGCCCGCGCGATAACGGCGAGCGCCAACAACGCGGCCGGCACTGCGGCCACGGGGACGGCGTCCGCGAGCACGTGCATCACCTCGGCAACCGGCCACTTCAAAGCGGCTGACCTGAACCACGGCATCAGCGGCACCAACATCCCGGCCCGCACGATCATCGTGGCCGTGAACCCGACCGCACCCTGCACGGCTGCCAACCAAGCGACGATCAATGTCAACCTCGCAGCCAACAAGGTCTTGAGTGGCGATACGTTGCTGGTCGAGAACTCCGACGGTCGTTCGGTGGCCGACGGTACGACAACGAGCGGCAACAAGACCGTCTGCTCGCTGAGCGCGAAATTCCGGGCTGCCGACGCCGCGGGTCAGCCGACGCTGTCCCGTGTCGTGAGCGGCACTGGCATTCCGTACAACGACCACATCACCGCGGTTGTCGGCGCGGTTGCTCCGTGCACGGCCGGTCAGACG
>DATCCI010000230.1:0-2806 GCA_036511415.1 Acidimicrobiia bacterium | reverse complement strand
CATGGTTCCGGGCCCCGCCAGCCGTACGCGTCGCAGGTGGAAGTCGAGATCGAAAGTTGGCTCCGCAGTCCAGCGCGGCGGTGCGATCCGAAACGGCGGCGACACGACCCGCTGGCGCAACCTCGGAATGAAGCACGTCGTGCGCTCGATGCGCCGTCGGAGCCGCTCCCAGTCCGGGACCGAGTCGAGGAGGGCGACCGCGAGGATCGTCGAGCGCAGGACGGGGTCCTTCTCGATGTTCCACATGAGCGCGTCCTCGTCGCTCATGTGCTGCGCGAAGCGCGCCGCTTCCGCCATTGGCCTGCCCCCAGCCGTCCTCGAGTACCGCGACGGTACTCCCGGAGCGGTGCGGCCGTCCGCGGGACGAGGTGGATCAGGTCGAGATGTCGAACACCACCGTCACGTCGACGCTGAGCTGCTGTGAGCCCGGAGAGATCGGCACTGCCAGGTTCGGCTGGTTCGAGAGGCCGCTGGCGGCGAAGGTGCGCTGTTCGGGGAGCAGCGTGCCCGTGTCGTCGATGGTGCGGATCGCGCCGAGCTTCACGCCGGCCGCGGCGGCGAGCTGCCTGCCCTGCGCGAGCGCGTCCTTGATCGCGTCGGTCCGGGCCTTGGCGACGAGCGCGCTCGTGTTGTCGATCGAGAACGACACGCCCTGGAGGCGTACGTCCTCGCCCGCGGTCAACGCCGCGGCGTCGATGACCGAGCCCGCCTTCGAGAGGTCGCGCAATTTGGCCGAGACGGTGTTCGACGCCGAGTACCCGGTCACGTGGAAGTTCTTGTCGAAGTTCGGCGACACGTTCAGATCGACCGTCTGGATGTCATTCGCGGCGACGCCGTGAGCCTTCAACGCGTTGATGAGCGCGTTCGCCCGGTCGTTGTTCCGCTGCAGTGCGGCCTGTGCCGACGGATCGGTGGTCTGCACTCCCATCGTGACGGTCATCACGTCGGGCGTCCCTTCGACCTCGCCGTGGCCCGCGACGTCGATCGTCGGGCCGGGAGTTGCCGCCGGCGTCGTCGCGGCGGTCAGGCGCGCTGGTGCGGTGGTCTTGGAGCTGCCGCTGCTGCAGCCGGCGACGCCGACCACCGCGATCGTCGCGACCGCGGCGACCGCCGTCTTGTTGAGCACGCTCATCGGTGTCCTCTCGTCGGTGGTACCCCCTTTCGACGACGGGAGGCCGACCCGCGGTTCCCGTTAGGGTCCGAGCCGTGCGCAGCCGGTACGTGATCGCAAACGGCATCCGCCTGTTCTGCCTCGAGGCGGGTCCGGCCGACGGGCCGGTCGTGCTGTTGCTGCACGGCTTTCCCGAGCTCGCGTACTCGTGGCGACACCAGGTCGCGACGCTGGGAAACGCCGGGTATCGCGTGGTGGCTCCCGACCTCCCCGGCTACGGCCGAAGCGACAAGCCCGACGTCACGTACGACTGTGAGTGGATCAACGCGTGTCTCGTCTGGGTGCTCGACGCGGTGGGTTGCGAGCGCGCCGTGGTTGCCGGGCACGACTGGGGCGGGATCCTGGTGTGGATCATGGCCCGGCAGTACCCCGAGCGGATCGCCGGCGTCATCGGGGTGAACACGCCCGACCTTCCTCGTCCGGCGATGCCGCCGGTGCAGCTGCTCCGCCAGATCTTCGTCGACACGCCCATCTACATCATCCAGTTCCAAGCGCGCGGCGTCGCGGAATGGGTGCTCGGCTCGTGGGGCCGCGGCGCCGACGACTTCGTCGAGATGATCTTCGGCGCGACGACCCAAGTCGCCGACGCGTTTCCGCCCGCCGTTCTCGACGTCTACAAGGACGCGTTCCGTCCGGTGGGCGCGCTCACACCCCCGATCGAGTACTACCGGAACCTCGACCGCAACTGGGAGCTCACCGCCGAGATCGCGGACCGCACGATCGACGTGCCCTGCCTGATGATCTCCGCCGCGGACGACCCCGTTCTCACTCCCGCGATGACGGCCGGCATGGAAGACCGCGTTCCCGATCTCGAGCGAGTCGTCATCGAGCAGTGTGGTCACTGGACCCAACAGGAGCGTCCGCACGAGACGTCGCAAGCGATGCTCGCGTACCTCCGCCGCCTCCCCCGCTGGCACTGACCGAATTTCGGCACCAACAGTTGGGCGCGAAACCGGTCCCTGGGAACCAGTTTTGGCACCAACAGTTGGGTGGGCGGGAGGCGAAATACGATCGGGGGGTGGCGGATGATCCGATTGCGCGGTACGGCGCGCTCTTCGAACGCGACGGCTCCCGCTACGTGCCCACCCAGCTGGCGCGGGGGCCTTGGAGCCCGAATGCGTTGCACGGCGGCGCGCCCAGCGCCTTGTTCGCGACCGTGTGCGAGCGGCACGATCCGGGTCCGGCCGCATTCGTCGCGCGCCTGACCGTCGAGCTGATGCGCCCGGTGCCACTTGCACCGCTCGAGCTGCGCGTGCGCACGATGCGGCCCGGCAAGAGGGTGCAGTGGATCGAAGCCATGTTGCTCGACGTGCGCGACCAGGAGGTCGCGCACGCGACCGTGCTGCGCATCCGCTCCGAAGACGTCGACACGAGCGGCTCGGTGCACCCGCACGTCGATGCGCCGCCCGGGCCCGGCGCGGCGGTCGCGGAGAAGTTCCCCTTCGGTGAAGGAGCCTTCGGCTTCTGGAACGTGCACGACGTGCGGCTCGTGCGCGGGACCTGGACCGAGCCGGGGCCCGCGATTGCGTGGTTCCGGCTGCGGTGTCCCGTCATCGCCGGCGAGCCGATCTCGCCGATCGCGCGTGTCGCCGCCGCCGCCGATTTCGGCAGCGGCGTTGCCAACCCGGTGCGCAT
>DATCCI010000229.1:0-2559 GCA_036511415.1 Acidimicrobiia bacterium | reverse complement strand
CCGATCGTTGGAAGTACTCGATCACGTCCGCGTCCGCGCCGTCAGGCTCTTCGTCGAAGAAGACTTCTGCGAGACGATAGAGACGAGTATCTCGAACGATCATGTTCAATCCGCCGCAGCCAGCGCATTGTCGGCGAAACTGCTGCGCTCTTCCTTCTCTACCCACCTCGAGTGTGGAGAACCTCTTGTCTCGCCCGACGGCCCTGACCACGTGCGGGCGCGTTGGCGCTACGTAGTCACTCGGCCGCGCAAAGTAGTGGGGCGCTATCCTGCACCTCTCAACCGTCTGGTGAACCGTCTGGGTCTCGGAGAATCATGAGTACCGAAGCAGCCGTGATCGTGTACCACGGAGTGGGCGACTGCCCGCCCGCGCAGGATCCATATCGCCTGTTCATGCCGATCGAGAAATTCGCACGACAGATGGAATTCCTGGCCCGGCACCGGCGGGTCGTGCCGCTCGAGGACGTCGTCTCCGGGCGGGTCGGCAAAGGTCGGCGCGCGGTGGCGGTGACCTTCGACGACGGGTATTGCAGCGTGCTCGACGAGGCCGTGCCGGTCCTGCAGCGGTACGGGTTCCCAGCCGTGTGCTTCGTACCCACCCGTTGGATCGGAGACGCAAACGGCTGGGACACGTTCAAGCCGACCGATCGCGCGCTCCCGATTCTCTCGGCCGACGGCTTGGTCGAGCTCGAGGCCGCGGGGGTCAAGGTCGAGAGTCATGGTCACGCGCACATTCCCCTCGGTGAGGTCGACGAGCAGGATGCGATCACCGACGTCGCGGCTTCGCGGCGCATCCTCACCGAGGTCCTCGGACGCGAGCCACGGTTCCTCGCGTATCCGTACGGAAGCCAATCGCCCGATGCGAGGCGAGCGGTAGAAGGATGCCGTTTCGATTGCGCGTTCTCGATCGGACAGCGTGACGTTGGAAGATTCGGTCGCGAGCGGGTCACCATTCGTCCGGCCGACAACATGGCGCTGTACGCGTTCAAGACCTCGGGTCGCTACCTCGCCGTGCGCGAGTCACAGTGGGGTGACCGCGCCTTCAGCCTCATTCGCCCCCTGGTTCACGCGCGCAGGGCCAAGGGCGCATGAAGCAGCAGCCGACGCGGGAGCGATCGGACGAGGCGATGTCGATCGCGATGTTCGTCCACATTCTCGACGATCGAGCCGTGTCGCGGGTAGTAGGCGTGCTCGGACACGAGATCGCCGCGCGAGGAGTCGACATCGTCGTCGTCTGCGCGTCTTCCACCGACGCGGGCCGAGCGCGACTCCCTCCGGAGCTCCTCGTCGTAGACCTCGGCGTCGATGCCCGACACAAGACGTCGCGAGCCGTTCCCGCGTTGGTGCGATGGCTGCGACGCGCTCGTCCACGCGTCCTGTTCGCCCACGGCGAAGGACCCGCGCGCGCCGCGGTGGCGGCCCGACTGCTCGGGCGCGTCGAGACCGCGGTCGTAATCGTGCAACACACTCACGGTCGGACGTTTCGTCGTGCCAGCCGCGCGCGCGAAACGGCTGTCCGACTCCTCTACCCGCGTGCGGCCCTCGTCACCGGCGTGGCGCCGGCCGTGGTCGAAGACCTGGAAGAGCTCGTGCCCGCGCTGCGTGGCCGCACCGCGGTACTCCCGAGTGTCGGACCCGATCCGTCCGAACTGGCGGCGCGCGTGGCAGCGCAGCCCGGTCATCCGTGGTTCGAAGGTGAAGCACGCCCGTTCGTCATCGTCTCGGTCGCCAACATCGTCGCGCGCAAGGGCCAGGACGTCCTGGTGCGCGCGCTTCCCGCGATCCGGTCGGCGATCGGGGATGCGCGCCTGCTGCTGATCGGCCGCATCGACGAGCCGGACTTCGCGGCGGAGCTGCGCCGGATGGCCGCGGATCTGGGCATCGCCGACCAGGTCTGCCTGCTCGGCTACCGCGAAGATCCACTTCCGCTGGTTGCGCGCAGCCAGCTCGGCGCCCTGGCATCGAAGACCGAGGGACTCCCGATGTCGTTGCTCGAAGCGATGACGTGCGGCCTGCCGGTTGTGTCGACCGACTGCCCGGCCGGTCCGGCGTACCTTCTCGAACAGGGCTCCAGTGGGCTGCTCGTCCCGGTCGACGACGTCGACGCGATGGCCGAGGCGGTGATCCGAATCGCTCGCGACGACGACCTCCGCGCCGTCCTCATCGCGCGCGGCCGGGAGCGGGCCGCGGCCTTCAGTCCGGCGGCCGTGGCATCGCGCTATCTGGACGTCGCCACTCAGGTTGCGCCGCCGTCGCGCGTCGGCCGACGAGGGCGAAGCCGAAGCTGACGCCGGCGAGCGTCTGCAGACACACCGCCGATCACCGACTCGGGCTCGTCGGTTCCTGACGCCTCGAGCGTATCGACCAGACGGCGGAGCTCGGTCGCGGCCTCGGCGCCCTGGTCGGCGTCACCCGCGACGGCCGCGACGACCGCGGGCTCCCGCGTGAAGATCGTCAGCCCGATGTCGCCGGACAGCATGCCGAACCCGATGTCGCACATCGAGCCGAGCGTGCTTCCGAGGGCGAGACCGACCACCGCACCCATCACACCGAACTGCC
>DATCCI010000228.1:0-2246 GCA_036511415.1 Acidimicrobiia bacterium | reverse complement strand
GAAGGCGGCGACCCGCTCCCCGCGCACAAGGCGACGAAGATCATCGGTGAGGTGCTGGCCGAGCTCGATTGACCGCGAGCAGTCGCCCGACGCCGCAGGAGTGCTCAGCCTCCCGGCAATTGCGTACGAATGTGCAGCTTGACCCAGCCCCCGGCGCCGACGTCGAGCGCGAGTCGCCAGGTTCCGTTCGTCGCGTCGTGGCTCGAGGAGACCGCCCACGAACCGGCCGCGGGAGACCACGCCCGCGCCGAGATCGGAGATCGCGACCAGCCGACGATGTCCACGCGTTCGTCGGCACCCAGCACGGTGACCGCGAGGTCGCCTGCTTCGCGGACGACAACATCGGCGATCCGAGCGTCGCCCGCGCACGCGTACAGCGCGGGATCGCCGATCACCGCGATCTCGCCCGGAAGGACCGGCGCGAGAACGCGATAGTCCCACCCCGCGGGTTCGAGCGAGATCTCGTACGCGCCGTCGGCCGCGAGCACGTCGACGCGCCGGCTGCGCCAGTCGAAGACTGCAATGTCGTCGGCGTCCGGAACGTCGTCACCGGCGTCCGACAACGTCACCTGCGCCTCGTGTCGTTCCTCGTCGGATCCGACGTTGCACGCGACCACGTATCCCCAACGTCCGGCCGAATGTTGGGTGTGCGTGCTCGCGACGAGCGGTTCGCCCGACCAGACCGGCGCGACGAACGCGGCGCGATCTATCGCGGCGACGGGTAGGTCGGGACGCACGAGCACACCGTCGGCGCGGCAGGTGCGACGGATCAGGTCCACGTCGGCGTCGCCGATCCGGTCACCGATCCCTACCGGCCCGGCCGACAGCGCCGCGAGCAACGCCTCGACCTCGCGCGTGGCCGAGCTCGGCGCGGAGTGGAACACGTCCTTGTACGGCCACAGTCCGAGGGCTCGTGCCATCACGTTGGTCTGCAGGAACCAGGCCCACAAGAGCTGCGGGGTCACCATGTACCCGTGGTCGCCGCTCGTGCGGATCGACGTCACGTTCCGGAGACGACTCGTCTGCGCGAAGTCGGCGGGAGACGCCATGCACCACTGCGCGTGGAGATCGCGCGCCCCGAGGCCGGCGTCGATGCCTTCCTGCCACGCCGCGGCGCGCCCCGGCGCTCGCAATTCGCGCACGCCGAGGAAGCACTCGATCAGCCAGTCGTGTTCGAACACCTCGACGCCCCAGGTGACGGCCTGGTCGAGGAGGCGGTCGTACAGCTCGGCATCCTGCGGATGAGCGCGGTCGCCGTCGATCCACATCGGGAGCTCCTCGACGTACGGCGACTGCGACGACACGTGCCGGCAGTGCGCGACCAGTGGCCGCCGGCCCAGTCGCTCGCGCAACGAGTTCACGCCCTCGGGTAGTACGTCGGGGCGAGCCTCCCAACGGATCATGCCCGTCGGCGGGACGACCCACTCCTCGGTGTCGAACGGACGCAGCACCTCGTGCGGATACCACCACGAGTCGAGCTGCACCGCGCCGACGTGCGCGCCGCGCGCTTCGAGGTCGTCCACCGCCGCGACGATCGTCGAGGCGGCGTCGTGACCCGGTTCGGTGCGATACCAGTAGGCGCTTCCGTTGTCGGTCCAGTACGACAGCCGGGTGCCGAGCACGTCGGCGTCGCGGGCGGGCGAGGGCACGCCCGAAATGGACCGCAGGAGTCGCGCCCACCGCCGGAAACAGTCGCGCGCCCCGTGACCTGCGATGATCGCGAGCTCGGTGGCGAAACCGGCGGTCGCGTCGTCGATGTCGCCGTGCCAGCCCGCGAGCAAGCCCGCGTCGGCCTGCTCGCGTCCGGCCGGCACGACGATGACCTGCTCGTGAAACGACCGCAACGGCGCGAGCAGCATCGTGCGGCCGTCCGGCGCGACGAGACCGAGGGGTATGACGACCGGCGGACGGAACGGAAACAACCGCCACCTCGACATCGCCGAGTCGCTGAACACGGGCAGGGCGAACTCCGTGTACTGGTGACCGAACGCCCGCAGACCCACGGGTGCGCCGCCGTCGGAACGGCGCTGCGGGTCGAAATGCCATGCGACGGCCGGCGTCGCGAAATCGCCCGTACCGACGCCGCGTCGCGATTCGCGCGCTTGCAGGCGAAGCACAACCACCGGTTCGTCCGCGAGCACTCGGGCGCTACCGACGACCCAGCCGGCGTCGACCGCGATCCCGCGAGCCGTGGCCGACGCGCGCGATGGTCCCGACGCATCCGGCGTGACCAGCCGTCCCGGTCC
>DATCCI010000227.1:0-3341 GCA_036511415.1 Acidimicrobiia bacterium | reverse complement strand
CCCGCCGCGGAACCTGAGCCCACCGCAGTCGAGCGCGCCCGGCCCGAACGCGTGCGGCCCGAACGCGTGCGGGACGACTCCTTCCCGATGCGCGCATGGGGTCTTCCCGGCGACGGCGAGCTCGACCGCGTCGTCGTCGTCTCTCCGCATCTCGACGACGCCGTGCTCGGCTGTGCTCGCTTCCTCGCCGTGCACCCCGGCGCAACGGTCGTAACCGTGTTCGCCGGCAATCCGGACGCATATCCCGAGCCGATGCGGCTCTGGGACGTGCAGAGCGGCTTCGGCCCGGGCGACGACGTGATGGAGGCGCGCCGGCGCGAAGATCGGGCCGCGCTCGCGCGGCTGGACGCCACCCCGATGCACCTCGACTTCGTCGAGCACACCTACAACGCCGGTGATCGACCCGTCGACCCGGCAACTATCGCCGATCGACTGGGCACGGTGCTCGATGCGCTCGAGCCGACGCTCGTCCTCGCGCCGTTCGGCCTGGCGAACCCCGACCACGACGTGACCCACCGCGCCTGCATGCTCGCCCGGGACCGGCTCGCGCCGCCGCGGTCTTGGTGGTGCTACGAGGACAACGGGTACAAGCACATCCCCGGCCTGCTCGCCTGGCGCGTGTCGAGCCTGTTCCGTCGCGGGGTCTGGCCGACACCCGTGTGCCCACCGGTCGATGCCGACGAGACGCGCAAGCAGGCGGCGATCGCGTGCTACCCGTCGCAACTGCTCGCGCTCGAGGACGACTGGGCGATCAGCGCGAAGCTCGCCGCGCCCGCGCCGGAGCAGTTCTGGCGTCTCGCGCCGCCCCCGCCCGGGTGGGAACGCTTGACGGATGATTGATCGGCCGATGCCTCGGCGCGCGAGCATGTCGTGGTGACAGCCTTTGCATTCGACGGAGTGGCCGCGACTCTCCTCCGCGATGGCACGTCGGCCGTCGTCCCGACTCGCGGAGAACCTGTTCGCGTCGACGGCTTCACCGTCGGCGTGGTGCGACACATGGACGCGCCGCCCCCGCATCGAGGTGAGCTGCATCCCGATGGCGACGAGCTCCTCTATCTTGTCTCCGGCCGACTCGAAGTCGTGCTCGACGACGGCGACCTCGACCACCCGGGCACCGAGACACGCCACGCGTTCGGGCCGGGCGATGCATTCGTCGTGCCGAAGGGCGTGTGGCACCGTCTCGAGGTCGTCGAACCGGCTCATGTCGTCCACGTCACGCCCGGCCCGGGCTCCGCCCACCGGCCCCTCTAGATCGTCCACGACTCGCGCCGAGCCCGCTGATCTCGTGTCCGGCGGTGCCCCTGCCTCCCGGCTGCCAATCCCGTGGTGGACGTGGAGGTGCTCTCCGGTGGGTTCCGAGTTACGCTAGCGGCCGTGCCTGTCCGCTCTTGTCGCCGCTTCGCGACACAGGGGGTCGTGGGTGCGGTGATGGTGCTGACCGTCGCGTGCGGCGGTTCACATCCCACCGCGGCGCGCAGCGTGGCGAGTTCCTCGTCAACGACGGAGACGTCGCCCACCTCGACTGTGGTGAAGGCGAAGAAGGTCACGCGGCCGGTGCGCTCGACGACGACGCGACCTACGACAACGGTCGCGGGTCACGCGCCGGCCGCGCCGGGCGCGCCGATCGCATTGCAAGGCGTCGTCGTTCCCGCGGTCGCGTCCGGGGGCGCGGCACCGGCCGCGATTCCGGGCCCGACGTCGACTGCGACGGCTCCGCCGACGCCCAAGCCGCATACGACGCCGACGACGGTCAAGCCGTTCGATCCGTTGCAACCCGTCGACCTGAGCGGTACGCCAGGCGTCTCACCTGCACAGCAAGCGGCCGCGGAGGCGTTGGTGCAGAACACGCTGCGCGATCTGCCCAGATTCGCGGATCAGTCGGTCGCATACGCCGCGGGCTATCGAACGATCGGTGATGCCTCTACCGGCGACGAGCACATGGTGAACTGGGCGTACGCCGGCGACCGCGACATCTTCGACTCGAAGCATCCCGAGTCGCTCGTGTACAACACTCGCGTGGCCGGTCATCCGGTTTTGGAAGCAGCGATGTACATGCTGCCGCCCGGCAGCAGGTTCACGGATATTCCCGACTTGTTGCAAAGTCCGCTCACGCAGTTCCACGTGCACGACAACCTCTGCTTCGCCCAGACGAGTGATCCGTTGCAGAAGGTGTTCGCCGGGCCCACCAACAGCAGCGGCCAGTGTCCGCCGGGCCAGACGCTTGCGGGCAACGTGCCGATGTTGCACGTGTGGATCGTGAAGAATCCCTGCGGTCCGTTCGCGGCACTGTCCGGTATCGCCGCCGGACAAGTCCCGGCGGGAGAGTCTCCGAACTGCGACACCGCGCATGCGGGAGTCCTCTGAGTCGTCAAGCCAGCGCGTCGCGCAAGGCCGCCACGGTTTCGGCGGTGGCCTTCTTCGCCGCGTCGAAGACGCTATCGAGCCCGTAGAACCCGTGGATCATGCCGTCGTAACGCGACGTCGTCACCCGAACGCCGGCGAGTCGCAAGCGCTCGGCGTACGCCTCACCCTCATCGCGCAGCGGGTCGAACTCGGCGGTCACCACGAGTGCCGGCGGCAAGCCCGACAGATCGCCGGCGAAAAGGGGTGACGCGTCGGGGTTTCGCCGGTCGGAGTCGGCAAGGTAATTGTCGAGGAACCAGCTCATGGTGTCGGAGTCGAGCAAGTAGCCGGTGCCGTTCTCGGTGTGCGACGGGAGCGAACACGTCATGTCGGTGCAGGGATACACGAGGAGCTGAAACGCGATCGGCGGCCCGTCGGCATCGCGGGCGCGGCGCGCGACGACTGCGGCGAGGTTGCCTCCCGCGCTGTCGCCCGCCACTGCCAGTCGGGCCGAGTCGCCGCCGAACTCGGAGGCATGCGCCGAGACCCACCCGGTCGCGGCGTCACAATCATCGACCGCCGCCGGAAAGCGATGCTCGGGCGCGAGCCGGTAATCCACGCTCACCACCAGCGCCGGCACTCCCGCGGCCAGTCGCTGGCAGGTCGTGTCGTGGCTGGCGATGTCGCCGATCACGAAGCCGCCACCGTGGAAATAGACGACGACGGGCAGTGGCTTGCCGGCCGCCGGGCGGTAGATCCGCACCGGGATATCGCCTGCGGGGCCCGGCACCGACCGGTCCTCGGTCGGCACCGGCTCCTCGGCGGCCCCGGCGACCGCGGCCAGCACTGCGAAACCGGCGCGCGCCTCCTCGGGCGTCTGCTGCGACAGGGGTGGCGCGCCCATCGCGGCGAGCTGGTCGAGCAAGGTGCGAGCTTGGGGGTCGAGAGGCACGACAGCTCCTAACGGCTCGCGGCCTTGCGCGGCGAGACACGAGAAC
>DATCCI010000226.1:0-6674 GCA_036511415.1 Acidimicrobiia bacterium | reverse complement strand
TATCCCGCGTAGTTCTTGTGATCGGCCACGACGAGCGGCCACAGGCGTGCCCGTTCGTCGGGGTTCGCGACCCGCGCCCGCATACGTTGCTTCGGAGCGCCTTTGTACGCGACCTCGACGTCGGGATCGTCGCGCAGGTTGAGGAACCACGCCGGATGCTCGTCGTCGCCACCACGGGATGCGACGACCACGATGGTCGTGCCCTCCTGGACCGGAGACGTGAGCATCACCGACCGGGGCTGACCAGTCTTGCGCCCCGTCGTCGTGAGCTCGAGAACGGGCATCTTCGACGCTTCCCAGCCGATGCGCCCGCCGCTGACCTTGAGCAGCGCGCGGTGGATCCCGTTCATCGTCTTCAACGTCAGATCGCTCGGCATTCACCGAACCTAGACCAGTCGGGCTGTCGCCCAAAAAGGGGTAGTTGCCAGTCGCTTGGTGAGGGGGCGCGACAAATGACCTGCGAGCACGCGCGAGAGCTCCCGCGCTAGCTGCCGCGCTAGCACGCGTGCTGGCACGGCGTTTTGGAGAGGCCCGGCGCGCAAGGCGAAGAACATCGGCGCCGTCGGGCACGCCCGACCCGGACCTACGAGGGGTCGATCGCGGCCGGGTCGATTGCATCGAAAGCGAAAGGCGAGGCGCGGAGCCGATCGAGCACGGCGTCGCAGGCCCGGCCGTCGGAGAAGGTCGGCGCATACGTAGGGACCTCCCCCGACGTGACCGCGTCCCGTACCACCTCGGCGAATCGTCGCATCGGTGCGAGATGGGCGTCGGTTCGGTCGTCGTCGCCGAGGTCGATCGATTCCCGCGAGCCGTCGGCGCGCCGAACCGAAATGCGCGTCTCGCCGGAGAGCTCGGCGACTGCGTTCGAGCCGAACACCGTGAAGCGCGGCGCCAGGTTCGACACCGCGGCGAAACCGCTGTCGATGGCGACGGACGCCCCGTTCGAGAGCACGAGCGACGCACTGAAGCCGTCCTCGGCCGTGCACGTGTGCAGATCACCGTGGTCGTCGGGACGCTCGAGCACGTCGCGACGCAGTAGCGCCTGCACCTCCGTGACCTCCGCGCCGAAGATCGAGCGCAGGCTGTCGACGGCATGCGAGCCCCACGCACCGATCCAACCACCGCCCAGAGCTCGATCGAAGAGCCAGCCCCAGGGTCGCAGCGGCACACGCGAGCCGCAGGAGAGACGCGTCATCTGGACGTGCTCGACGCGACCGAGCGCACCGTCGCCGACCATCTCGCGCATCAAGGCGCGCGCCGGGGCGTAGCGAAATTCGAAGTTGCACAGCGCGACCGCTCCCGCGGTGCGGGCCTCGGCCTCGAGATCGGCCGCCTCGTCGGCGTCGAGCGCGAAAGGCTTGTCGCACAACACCGCTTTGCCGCCGGCCAGCGCAAGCCGCACGTGCGGAGCGTGCAGGAAAGGCGGAGAGTGCACGCTGACCAGATCGACGTCGGCGCGCGACGCCGCGGCGCGAATCGCTCGTTCGTCTCGGGCCGATACCACGTCGACGACCTCGCAGCCGTCGGTCTCGGTGAACACCGGTGCCACCACCCGCCGGCCGAACCCGGCGCCGATGACGACCACCCTCACTCCACGGCCGCCTTCATGTCTCGAGCAACGACGACGACTCCGCGTCGAGGTACAAGGTCGCGTTCGGCTGTCGCCGCAGGATCGAGGCCGGGCAAGCCTTCGTGATCGGTCCGTACAGCGCCGCGTGGACGGCTTTCGCCTTACGCGCTTCGGGCGCGATCACGAGCACCCGGCCGGCGCGGAGGAGCGCGGGGATCGTGACCGTGATCGCGTGGGTGGGCACGTCGTCGATCGTTGCGAAATGGCCCTCCCCCACTTGCTGGCGGCGCGATTCCGGCTCGAGCGCGACGATCTTCACGTCGCGTGGGTCGTCGAAGTCGGCGACGGGCGGGTCGTTGAACGCGAGATGTCCGTTCTCACCGATGCCGGCGCAACACAAGTCGAGCGGATGCGCCCGCAACAACGCTTCGTAGCGAGCGACCTCCTGTTCCGGATCGGGCGAATCGCCCGCCAAGTAGTGGAACTCCCTCACGGGCAGCGCAGCTGCGACGCGCTCACGCATGTAGCGCTGGAAGCTCGCGGGGTGCGATGGCGGGAGCCCGACGTACTCGTCCATGTGGAACGCGCGCACGTGTTCCCACGCGAGGTCGGGCAACCCGACCAGCTCGGCGAGGAACGCCAACTGCGAATTGCCGGTCGCGAGCATCACGTTCGCCTCGCCGCGCGCCGCGACCGCGGCCTGGAGCACGGAGGCGGCCTCGGCGGCGGCGTCACGCGCCATCTCTTCGACGTCGCGCCCGACGCGCACCTGCAGCGCGTCGACGCGCAGCTCGCGGCTCACGCGAATTGGGGCAGCCACTGCGCAGTGGCGGCCAGCATCTCGTCGGTCATCTGCTCGACGTGGTCGAAATCGATCCGCCCCGCGAGCGGGTCGAGCAACATCGCCTCGACGACTCGGTCGCGATCGCCCGAGAGCGCAGCGGTGACCGTCGCCTCCTGCGCCGCCGAGACACGGCGCAACCATTCGGCGAGCGTGGCGGGGAGCCGGACCTGGTCGCGCGGATGCAGGCCGTGCGCGTCGGCGACGCACATGGCCTCGACGACGACGTCGGGCGGGAGGTCGGACGCCTGGCCCGCGTTGGGCAGATTCAGCGGGAACGCGTGCGGCCGGTCGCGCAGGAACGCGTCGATCATGGGCGCGACCATCTCGCCCGACGGCATCGTCGAGACCTCTTCGGACGCGCGCATCTCGGCGAGTTCTCCCTTGTAACGGCCGGCGTCGCCCTCTCGATCGCCGATCGTGGTGAGCTCGACGCCCCAGCGCTTCCCCCATCCCGACTCCTCGGTGAGAAAACCGGGAAAGAACTCGACGAGGTGGCGGTCGCCCGCGCCCGGGAGCACACCAAAGCGTTCGAAGAGCGCGAGCTTGACCCTGTGGTGCTCGAGCAGATCCCGCTTCGAGAAGCCGGACGCGAGGCGCTGCGCCTCCTCGCCGTACTCGGACGGGATCCGGATCGGCTCCGCGCCCAGGCCGTCGGGATCGTCGATCAGCGCACGGAGGCGAGGGAACAGGTCCTCACCGTTGGCTCGCAGCGACGTGAAGATCGGCAGGTGATTCACGCCGACGATCTCGAACTCGAGATCGAGGAATCCGACATCGAACAGTGTGGCCAGCGCGAACTGCGCCCCCGCGATCTCGTGACACAGCCCCACCGTCCGGATGCTCGTCTCGTGCGTCACCGCGCGGCACAGGGTTGTCATCGGATTCGTGATGTTGAGCATCCACGCGTCGGGACAGAGCTCGGTCATATCGCTCGCAATGCCCACCAGCACGGGGATGTTGCGCAGCGCGCGCATGATGCCGCCGGGACCGACCGAGTCGCCGACCGACTGCTTGATGCCGTGCCGCTCCGGTATCTCGAGGTCGTGACGCATGCTCGCGAATCCGCCCGTCGAGATCGTGACCACCACGTAGTCGGCGCCCGGAAGCGCAGCCCGGCGGTCAGTGGTCGTCGACACCGTCATGCCGAGCCCCTTCAGCCCGACGACGTGCCGGACGTAGTCGGCCATCGGCGCGAGGGGTTCCGGGTCGATGTCCTGCAGGACGATCTCGGCCTGCGCGAGTGACGGAGTGTTCACGAGATCGACGAGCAGCTTGGGAACCCATTGGTAGCTGCCGCCACCGACGATGACGATCCTCGGGGCCATGAAGGCGATCCTAGGCGTCGAAATGCGGGAGCCAGCGGGCGGTGGCCGAGAGCATCTCGTCGGTCATCTCGATGATCTTCTCGTAGGGGAGCTGCGCCGCGATCGGGTCGGCGAGCATCGCTTCGAGCACGAGCTCGCGATCGCCCGCGACCGCGGCCTCGACCGTCCATTCCTGCACCACGTTGATGCGGCGCAGGAACTCCCCCATGATCCCGGGCACGGTCGTCTTGTCGCGTCCGCGCACTCCCGCGGCATCGGCGACACCCATGATCTCGACGACCGCGCCGTTGTCGAGGTTCGTGACGTTGCCTTCGTTCGGCAGGTTGACCGGGAGGCGCTGGGGCCTACCCGTGACCATGCCGTCGAGGAGTTGGGCAACGAGTTCGCCGGACGGCATCCGGCTGACGTCGGGCGCGTCGCGCATCTCTTCGTAGAACGCAACGTCGTCGTCGGCGTCGCGGCGATGCCCCGGCATCCCGTAGTGATGGACGCGCCACCCGGTGCCGTAGTCGTTGTCCGGATGCACGAAGCCCGGCATGAACTCGACCGAGTGATGGTCGCCGGAGCCGACGAGCACGCCGAATCGGCGGAACAGCTCGAAGCGGACCCGGTTGTTCTCGATGACGTCGAGCTTCGTCCAGTAGTCGGCGGGCGAGACCTTGACCCACCCGGCCCGCTCCGGAGGATCCATCCAGATCGGGGCGGTCGCCGCCCCCCGAGCATCGCCCAACAACGCGTGCAGCCGGACGACGCCGTCGTCCTCGCCCGCGACGCGCAGCGACGTCGCGAGGGGATAGTGGTTGACGCCCCCGATGATGGGGTCGATGTCGGCCATACCGCAGTCGAACAACAAGCTGAGGATCCACGAGCAGCCGACCCACTCGTTGCACAGTCCGACCGTCTTCACGTTCGTCTCTCGCGTCACCGACCGGCACAGCGCGGTCAGAGGGTTCGTGACGTTCACCAGCCATGCGTCGGGTGCGACGGCTTCGACGTCGCGCGCGATGTCGAGCAACACCGGAACGCTGCGCAACGAGCGGAGGACGCCGCCCGGTCCGACGCTGTCACCGATGGGTTGGCGGATGCCGTACCGCTGCGGGATCTCGATGTCGTGCTGCATCGAGTCGAAGCCACCGACGGAGAACGCCGTGATGACGAAGTCGGCGCCGTCGAGGGCCCGGCGCCGGTCGCCCTCGGCCTCCACGGTCATCAAGATGCCGCGCCGGCGCGCGATCTCGCTGCCGAGGTCCTGCATCAGCTTCATGCGATCGGCATCGAGATCGTGCAGGACGACGTGCACGTCGTTCAACGACGGCGTGTTGGCGAAGTCGGCGAGGAGGCGCGGCGCCCAGTGGTAGCTGCCGCCCCCGACGATCGTGATGTTCGCACCCATGCGCGGAGCCTACGAGTCGACGGGCCGTGGAGCGAGACGACCGCCGTCTCGATCCCGCCGGCAGCGCGCCTCAGGTGGCGAGCGCGACCTCGACCTCGATCTCGACCGCGCCGCCGCGCGGAAGGGCGGCAACCCCGATGGCCGAACGGCTGTGCCGGCCGGCGTCGCCGAACACGTCGCGGAGCAGCTTGCTCGCGCCGTCGACGACGGCGGGCTGCTGGGCGAAGCCCGGCGCGCAGGCGACGAAGCCCAAGAGCGTGAGCACGCGCACGATGCGATCGAGCGAACCGAGACCGGCGCGCAGCACCGAGAGCGCGTTCAACGCGCACCAGCGCGCGGCTTCGGCGCCCTCTTCGACCGAGAGGTCGGCGCCCAGCACACCCGGGTGCACGAGCCGGCCCTCGTGGTCTCGTGGCAGCTGGCCCGAG
The DNA here is from genome assembly GCA_036511415.1 of Acidimicrobiia bacterium. Lineage (GTDB taxonomy): Bacteria > Actinomycetota > Acidimicrobiia > IMCC26256 > PALSA-610 > PALSA-610. The sequence goes on along the minus strand of DATCCI010000226.1, from coordinate 1,114 downwards.
GTCCGGGCCCGGCCGCCGTGCACGACGATGGCGTCGAGCGGATCGTGCGGCGGGTACGGCCCGGGCAACACCAGACCCAGCGCGCGCAGTCGCTCCTCGCTCGTGCTCACAGCCACGTCTCCAAGAAGGCGCCCACCTCGGCGCCGTGCCACCGATGCTCTCCCTCGAACACGTCGTGCGCGACCGCGTCGGCCGGCGCGCCCAGACGTGCGTACAGCGTCCGCAGCCGGTCGACGGTCGCGCGCGCCGACGCGACCGGAAAGATCATGTCGTCGGTTCCCGACTCGACGAGCAGCGGCCGGGGCGCGACGAGCGCGGCGATGTCGACGTGCTCGATCTCACCGAGCTGGCCCGGCATCACCTGCGAGCCGCACATGTTCCACGGAACCGTGTGCGCGGCACGCCACGACGATAGATAGCCGGACACGATCGCGACCCGCACCCGATCGTCGAGCGCGGCGAGGAAGAGCGTGCACGTACCGCCGTAGGACAGTCCGGCGGCCCCGACCCGCTTCGAGTCGACGAGCGGGTGCGCGCACAGGACGTCGAGCGCGCGGCCGAGATCCCACAAGTTGCGCTCGAGCGGCACGACGCCGGCCATCGTCGCGCAGACGAGATCCCAGTCGCAGTGATAGTGGTCCGGCGGCATCCACTCGGACCGCTCACCGAACCCGCGCAGGTCGGGCGCGAGCACGACGTAGCCGAGCGCCGCGAGCACGTGCGCGTAGTCGTCACCCGCTCCCCCGGGCTCGATGCCGCATACGAGTGCCTTCCCCGGACCGTGTCCGTGCACCGCGAGCACCGCGGGACCCGGCGCGACCTCACGCCGCGTGTGAGGCACGAGGAGATACGCCGGCACCGACATCGTGTCCTCCACGTCGAACACGATCCGGGCACGCGAATAGCTCCCGCAGTCGACCTCCTCGGTGGTCTCGAGGTCGAGCGGAACCGCCGCGGGATGCGCGCCGAGGAGCGCGTCGAGGCGCGCGCGCGTACGCGCCCGCCAGGCTTCGACGTCGGCCGGGGGCGGTTGCTCGGTCGCGGCGACACGATCGAGGTGCAGTCGCCAGTACGCCCAGTTTGAGAAGTTGCGCGAGCGGCTCACGCGGCCTCG
>DATCCI010000225.1:0-3140 GCA_036511415.1 Acidimicrobiia bacterium | reverse complement strand
GGGCGCGATTCAGGTCAGACACGGGAAGGGCGGACGGCGCCGTGAGGTCGGGATGGACCGTTGGGCATGGGAGGCGCTCGACCCCTGGCTCAACGTCCGTGCGGGCCTGCCGATCGGCGCGCTGTTCTGCGTCCTACGTGGACCGACTCGCGGTCGGCCGTGCTCAGCGGCCGGGGTCCGTGTCCAACTACGAAATGCGGCGATCGCAGCCGGGGTGCGTCGGCGGTTTGCGCCGCATCAGCTCCGGCATGCTCACGCGGTCGAGATGTCGCACGAGGGCGTGCCGCTCGTGGTCATCCAGCGGCAACTCGGGCATGCCGACCTCGGGGTCACCTCCGTGTACTTGCGTGGCATCGACAACACCGAGATCGTGCACGCCGTCCACGAACGCCCCCGCACCGATGATCCCTGCAGCCAACGGGCTTCGGCTCACGCACTGAGCCGAACCAGCCGGGGGCCGCACCGTTTGGCGCGGCCCGCCGGCCCGCGTCCGGCCGGGCGCGATCCCGGGCGGTCATCAACCCACCGCCCGGACACGCCAGCAGGTGCTTTCCGTTGTTTCCAAGCGTCCGGTGCAAGGCCCCGAGATGACGAAAGCGAGCGTCGGCCTCCTCGAGGCTGACGCTCGGGTGCGTGGCAAAGCGCAAGCCGGCGCCGCCCCCGAGCTAGCGCTCTCCGAGTGCTAGCTCGCTGCCGGCGAGTCAGCTAACTCCGAGCCGGTCTGCCATGGCTGCTTGAGGGGTGCAGAGCACTCACCCTCCCGCACACAGGAAGTCCTGCCTTCATCTGCGTGGAGCCTCGGCGCCACGATTTAGCGATCGCCCTGTGTCGAATGTTGGCCGAGGTTCCGGAGCCTCCAAGCGTGCCACAACCCGCCGGTTGCAGACGCCGTGCACCTCATCTGAGCCGGCGCGGTGCGTTCGCGCGGAAGCAGAAGCGAGCTGCCCACGCTGACCCGAGTGTGCGGCTGTATTCGCGCTCGATGGCGTTGATGTGCCGGCGAGCTGGGCGGATCGCGTCCATGTCCTTGTCGGTGAGGAGAACGATGCGGCTGCGGCGGTCGTCGGGGTCTTCGCGGCGCCCCACGTATCCGGTTCCCGAACACGCTCCATCGGGCCCGATCATCGCGCCTCGGCCTGTGAGCTACGCCAGCCGCTGGTCCCGGCGCAGGTGGCTATCGCCTTGTGGCGAGCCGTGGCGTCAGCCTCACCCTGGTGGACTTGTGATGTGCTCGCCGCGAGCCGTCGTGGGCGTTGATCGCGGCGGTGCTTATGACCGGTCTGCTGGCCGGCTTGGGCTGGTGTCTGGGATGGGTGCGGGTCGGTCGAGGTGGAAGCCTTGGGCGTAGTCGACGCCGTATTCGCAGAGCAGCTCGAGTGCTTTTGCGTCTTCGACCCCTTCGGCGACGGTCTGTTGACCGAACCCCTGTGCGAGGTTGACCATCGCTTTGACGAGGTGCTGATCGGAGGTGTTGGTGGTGAGGTTGCGGACGAACTCGATATCGATCTTGAGGACTTTGACGGGGAGGCGTTTGAGGTAGGTGAAGCTGCCGAAGCCGGTCCCGAAGTCATCGAGCGCGATCGCGCAGCCGAGCTCGGCGAGTCCGTGCGCGAAGCGCTCCCCGGTGTTGATGTCGTCGATCAGCCCCGTCTCGGTGAGCTCGAACACCAGGTTTCCGGGATCGGCGCCTGCCTGGTGGAGCTGTCGCTCGATGCTGGCGAGCAGCCCGCGGTCGGCGACGGATTGGGCGGAGAGGTTCACATGGACTGTGCGCCCGTCGGCCGCGAGCGCGATCGCTTGTCCGATGACCCAGCGATCGATATCGCCGATTAGCCCGTATTGCTCGGCCGCGGGCAGGAACGTGCCGGGTGGAATGAGCTCGCCGTTGCGGCCGATCATCCGCACGAGCAGCTCCTCGCGAGGTTCTCCGCCGGTGAGTGGAACGATCGGCTGGGAGTAGAGCACGAGGCGGTCCTCATCGAGTGCGTCGCGGATCCGTCCGACCCAGGTCAGGGCCTCCAGTTCGAGGCGGGCCCGTTCGCGTTCGGCGTGCGCCTCGGTCATATCCCGGAACACGACCACGACACCGCGCGCGGGGGACCCGTCGACGAGCGGGGAGGCGGAATAGGAGACCGGGATGATCCGGCCGTCCTTCGCGGTGAACGCGTCCTCGCCAACCAGCGCTTCAGTGCCCTCGACCCGGAGCGCCCTCAGCTCGCACTCGTCCTCGGGGTACGGAGTTCCGTCAGCGTGCTGGAAGTGGATCGCGGCGTGCACCGACTTCCCATGAAGCTCGTCCTGGGTCCATCCGAGGATGTTGGTGGCGGCCGGGTTCATCAGGATCAGTCCGCCATCGCCGTCCATCACGCAGAGGCCCTCGGCCATGTTCTGCATCACCGCGGCGCGAAACTCGTCGGCTTGACGACGGTCGGTGACATCGACCACGACCTGGCCGATCCCGATCACCTTCCCATCAACGGTGACCGGGTAATAGCTCGCCAGCCAGGATCTCAACTGGCCGGGATGACCGGCGTCCGTCCCCTGCGCCGACACGTTCAGGACCGGTTCGCCGGTGTCAAGGATCTGCTGATATATCGGCTCGATCTGAGCCCAGAGGTGCGGCAGCGCGTCGGCGACCCGGCGGCCGATCAGCTCGCCTGGTTGCCCACCTTGGATCGCCGCCAGTCCCGGGTTGATCGTGCGGATCCGGAAGTCGCGGTCCACGAACCCGAACCCGACCGGCGCGCTCGCTTGGAGCGTCTCCAACAGCGCCAGCGACTCAGCCGCCTGTCGGTGAGCGTCCAGCAGCTCCCGCTCGATCCGCCGCTGCTCGGTGACGTCGCGGATCTCGGCCGTGACCATGTGGCCGCTGTCGGTGTCGTGTGGCGTGAGCCTGATCTCCAGCGCGACCTCGGTGCCGTCCTTGCGCTGACCGACGATGTTCAAGCCGGCCGCCATCGCCCGCGGATGCGGCGCGGCAGCAAACGCGGTGCGATATTGCGCGTGCCCGTCGCGGACCCCGGCTGGCATCAGCATCTCCACCGGCCGGCCGACCAGTTCGGCCTGGCCGTAGCCGAAAAGCCTCTCTGCTGCTGCGTTCGCGCGTCGGATCACCCCGGCAGCGTCGGCCGTCACCATCG
>DATCCI010000224.1:0-7663 GCA_036511415.1 Acidimicrobiia bacterium | reverse complement strand
GGCCGTCGGCGCGGTGCGCGCCGGGGAAGCGGGCGGCGAGCGCGTCGAGCTCGGTCGGCTCGATCACCAAGCAGAAATGGCTCATGTTCTCGCCGGTCCGCTCGGCGGGAAGGAGATCGATCACGGTCTCGGGAGTGACGCGCACCGAAGGGAACAGCACGTCACCCTTGCGCCATTCGTCGACCCGGACCGGTTCGAGACCCAACTCGCCGCAGTAGAACGCGAGGAGCGCCTCCGGGTTGGACGTGTTGACCACGACATGATCGAAACCGACGACCTTCACGTTCAGCAGGCTACGCCAGCGGCGCTCGCGTGCGCCCGGCCGCCCCGGCCTATCGGGGCAGGCCGAGCAGCCGCTCTCCGATGATCGTCCTTTGCACCTCGCTCGTTCCGCCCGCGATCGAGGCCGCCTTCGACCACAACCACTGCCGTTGCCAGAAGCCGCCACCGGGATTGTCGGTCGCGGCCCACCACAACGGCGCGGCGGCGCCGACCACGTCGAGCGCGCGTGCCGACAGCGCCTGCGTCATTTCGGTCCACGCGAGCTTGGTGACGCTCGACTCCGGACCGGGTTCGATCCCCTTCGACAGGCGCGACAACGTGCGCCAGTTGTGCAGGCGCAGAACCCGTAGCTCGACGAACGACTGGGCGAGCGCGTCGGCGACATCGACGTCGTCGAGCAGACCGCGCTGCACGGCGAGGTGCCAGAGCTCGTCGAGGTAGACCTCGTGCACGACCTGTTCCTTGAACGGGAACGCGGTTCCGCGCTCGTGCGCGAGTGTCGTGTTCGCCACCGCCCAGCCGTTGTGCAACCCGCCCACGAGGTGATCGTCGGGCACGAACACCTCGTCGAGGAACACCTCGTTGAACTCCGCGTCGCCGGTGATCTGAACGAGCGGACGCACTTCGATCCCCGGCGCCGACATGTCGACGACGAGATACGAGATGCCACGGTGCTTCGGTGCGTCCGGGTCGGTGCGCGCCAGGCAGATTCCCCAGCGCGCGAACTGGGCATACGACGTCCACACCTTCTGGCCCGAGAGCAGCCAGCCGTCGCCGGCGCGTCGGGCGCGAGTCGTCAACGACGCGAGGTCGGAACCGGCATCGGGTTCAGAGAAGAGCTGGCACCAGATCTCGTCGGCCGTGAGGATCGAAGGGAGCCACCGCGCCTTCTGCTCGTCGGTGCCGTGCGCGAGCAGCGTCGGCCCCGCCAGGTTTATCCCGACCCGGTTGATCGGCTGCAGCGCACGGGAGCGCGCGTACTCCATGTTGAAGATCGCGACGTCGACGGCTGACGCGCCGCGCCCGCCGTACTCCGGCGGCCAGTGGATACCAACCCAGCGACTCTCCGCGAGGCGCGATTGCCAGCGCCGGCCGAACTCGACCTCCTCGGCGATGTTCTCGAACCGCGCCGGGACCTCGACGTTCTCGGCGAGCCAAGACCTCACTTCGAGAGCGAAGGCGTTTTCTTCGGGTGAGAACGACAGATCCATGCGAAGGCGCTACAGATCCCAGAATCGCTCGCGCTGATAGTGCACAAACGACTCGCGCAACGCGCGCTCGTCGTCGTCGGTGAAAGGCCGGTAGACGCCGTCGCCGGGCTTCCGCACGAACAACTCGTCGCCTCCGACGAGGTCGTGGCGAAACTTCTGCTGCACGAGTGTGCGCTTCACGAGCTTGTTGGTACCCGTGGTCGGGGGATCGTGGAGGACCCGGACGTAGCGCGGCCGCCACTTCGGGCCGATGGCTTCTTGTGTGTCGAGCCAGCCGGCAAACGCGACGGGGTCGAAGCTCCGGCCGGCGGCCGGCACCAGACCAACCATCACCTGATCGCCGGCCTGGTCGTCGGGGACGCCGTACACCGCCGCGAGCACGACACCGGGGGCATGGCGGAGTCCCTCCTCGATCGGGCCGGCCGGAAAGTTCTCACCATCCACCCGGATCCAATCCGCCGTGCGACCCGCGAAGTACAGATACCCGCGCTCGTCCTTGTAGCCGAGATCGCCCGACCAGTACCAGCCGTTGCGCGTCGTCTTCGCGGTCGCGTCCGGGTTGTTGTAGTAGCCCTCGAACGGTCCGACGCCCTGCGTGTTCACGATCTCGCCCACACATTCGGCGGCGTTGAGCACGCGATTGCGATCGTCGAGGCGGGCGCGCGACTTCTCCACCCCCTCCTCGTCGACGACCTGCACGTGGTCGGGCGCGTGACCGAGGGCACCCGCGGGCATGTCGGGGCCGCGGTTCACCGCGACCCCGCCCTCGGTCGCGCCGTAGGCGTCGATCACCTCGAGGCCGTAGCGCCGCGAGAAGCTCGATACCACCTCGGGTGAGCCCTCGTTGCCGAACGCGACCCGCAGCGAGTTGGCGGCGTCGTCGGTCCGCTCCGGTTGCGCAAGCAGGTACGCGAGTGGCTTGCCCGTGTAATTGAAGTAGGTCGCGCCGTAATGCCGAACTTCGGGGAGCCAGCGCGACGCGGAGAAGCGACGACCGAGCCCCACTGCACACGGCGTCACGATCGACGGGGCCCATCCCACCTGCACGGCGCTCGAATGGAAGAGCGGCATGCACACGTAGCCGAGGTCGCCGGGGCGGAGGTCCATGATCATCGACATGCGCTTGCCGGTGACGAGCAATCGTCGCTGCGAGCAGATGACGGCCTTCGGAGCGTCGGACGTACCCGAGGTGAAGATGAGCGCCCAGATACCGTCGACGTCGGGCTCGATCCCCGGATCGGTGGCATCGGCGTGAGCGGCGAGCGCGTCCGACAACGACGCCCCGAGCCCAGTCGCCGTTTCGTCGGCGACGGCGTCGGCGTCGGCGAAGCGAGTCGAGGTGAGCACCGGCGGAAGCCGATCGGCGATCGGCTCCAGCAGCGGCGCATGACGAGGCTCGGTGATGACGAGCTCGCAGTCCGCGTGTTGCACGTCGCGCAACAGATGCATGTCACGCCGGGTGTGGTTGAGACCCACGACCGCGGCGCCGATGAGGGCGGCGCCCCCGAACGCGAAGAGGTAGTCGGGGGTGTTGTCGAGCAGGACGGCGACGTGGCGCGGACCGGTCGCCGGGAGTCGCTCGGCAAAGAGCGCTGCGAACCGACACGACTCCTCGAAATATTCGCGGTGTGTCCACACGGAGTCGCCGAAGCGGATCGCGACCAGATCGCCGAACCGCGTCGCGTTGCGTCGCAGGAGCGCCGCGGCGTTGGCCGCGACGAGCGGCGCCTGACCGGGCGGCGGGACGGATCGCGAGACCGAAGCTGACATCGGCGTCAGAGACTACGCGTAAGCTCCACGGCGATGAGCGTTGACCTCACGGGCGCCGCCGACCTGCACTGCCATTTCGGTCCCGACCCGCACCGCGAGCGGTCGGTCGACGCGTTCGAGGCTGCGAGCGAAGCCGCCGCCGCGGGCCACCGCGCCGTCGTGCTGAAGTCGCACGACTCTCCCACAGCGTCCCTCGCTTGGGCGGTCCAGCGCGAGGTCGGCGACCGCACCTCGGTGTTCGGCGGCATCTGTTGTGACCGCGAGATCGGCGGCGTGAACCCGGCCGCCGTCGAGGTCGCGCTCGATCTCGGCGCGCGCGTCGTGTGGCTGCCGACCTTGAGCAGCCGTCAGGACTTCGAGAACGGCATCGCTGCGCAACTCGGCATCCCCGGACCCGGCATCGTCGTGACCGACGCCGACGATCGGCTCCTGCCCGAAACCCGGGAGATCCTCGCACTGGTCAAGCAACACGATGCGATCCTTGCAACCGGTCACGTGAGCGCGGCCGAGCATTACGCGGTCGTGAAGGAGTTCGCCCGTGCCGGCAAGGTGCTGGTCACCCACGCGACCGAAGACCTCGCGGGCCCGAACCTCACGGCGACGCAGTGCCGCGAGCTCGCCGGCCTGGGCGCGTGGATCGAGCTGTGCGCAATGACGTGCATCGGCGGGCTCGCGACCCGGACCGTGCCCGAGATGGTCGACACGGTCCGCGCGGTCGGCGTCGAGCATGTGACCCTCGGGACCGACTTCGGTCAGAAGATCAATCCGCACCCGGCCGCGGGTTTGCAGACCTACGCTGACGCCCTGTACGCAGAGGGGCTGAGCGAGGCCGAGATCCGACGCATGGCGTGCGACAACCCGTGCGCGCTGTTGGGAGTGCAGTAGTGCCGCACATCGACGTTCCCGAGGGCAAGGCCGATCCCGAGGTGCGGGTGTGGGCGCTCCGACCCGAGATGGGCATCGGCGCCGGTGCGTTGAGCCACGCGATCTACGACCAGAGCATCGTTCCCGTGCGCGAGCGCGAGCTCGCCCGTATGCGCATCGCGCAGATCAACGGATGCATGATCTGCCAGCAGTGGCGTTCCGCCCCCGGAGCCGCGGGCGCGGTGACCGAGGACGACTACGCGCACGTTCTCGACTGGCGCACCCACGACGGCTACTCCGAGCGGGAGCGGCTGGCCGTCGACTACGCCGAGCGGTTCGCACTCGATCACCACACGATCGACGGCGAGTTCTACGCGCGGCTCCGGACCGCGACGTTCACCGACGCCGAGATCCTCGACCTCACCGTGTGCATCGGCGGCTGGCTGGCGCTCGGCCGAACCTTGCACGTGCTCGGCCTCGACGACGCCTGCCAACTCGCGCCATAGAAGCCGATGGGCGATCTCGCGATCGACACCAAGGTCACCGGCAGCATCGGCCGCTACTCGGCCCGGCTGTCGCGGGACTGGGAGATCTGGGGACCGAACGGCGGCTACGTGGCGGCGATCGCGCTCCGCGCCGCGGGGCAGCATTCCCGGTTCGGCCGGCCTGTGAGCATCGTCGGACACTTCCTCGGCGTCGCGAGCTTCGACGACGTCATCCTCGAGGTGACGACGCTGCGCGCGACCAAGCGCGCAGAGTCGATGCGCGTGTCGATGAAACAGGGTAAGGACGCCATCTTCGAGGCGCTCGTGTGGACGTGCGCTCCGATGGAAGGCCTCGAGCACGAACTCGCGATCAATCCGGCGACGTTCGATCCCGAGTCGGTGCCGCCCACCTCGGAGCGCCTCGCCGCGGAGGGCATCGAGCCGATGTACCCGTTCTGGTCGAACTTCGACGAGCGGTCCGAATCGTGGCTCTCCCGTGACGAGTGGCTCGAGCGCACACCGGCATATCCCAGTTTCGAGCGCTGGTACCGGTTCCTGCCGACCGCGACGTTCGACGACCTCTGGGTCGACGCGTGCCGGTCGCTGATCCTCGTCGACACCCTCGGCTGGCCGGCGGTGTCGACGCTGCACATCGACAGTGGATACATCGCGCCGAGCATCGACATCTCGTGCACGTTCCACCGCGCCCGGATCCACGAACCCTGGCTCTTCGCGCGCGGGTCGTCGGTGAGCGCGAACGCCGGCGTCGTCGGGTGTGAAGTACAGGTCTGGTCGCGCGACGGAGCCCTCCTGGCGATGGGCACCAGCCAGCTCCTCTGCCGCCCGCTTCCGGCGCCGTAGAGTCCGCGTCGTGGAAGATCGCATCACTCCCGGGCTCTACCTCGAGATGACCGATCAGCCGATCGACGAGTACGCGCGCGACCGCGTGCCCGCCGTCCTCGCCGACCCGGGAGTGCAGCGCGCCACCTGGTGGCGCAACGTGCAGCGCGACCGCACCGACCTGCCCGCAGTCCTCGCGGAGTTCGATCATCTCGGCGTCTACGAGGTCGACGACACGTTCCACGCACCGGACGCTCCGGCCGGCATCAGCAGCTATCACTTCCGCCACCACCGCCGTCCCGGCCAGGGCATCGTCACCGGCCGGCCGACCGTCGGGCTCTCGCTCGTGCTGATCTCGCCCAAGGACGACTCGCGCGCCCAGGAGCTGCGCGACTGGGCCGACTTCGTGCACATCCGTCACATCGCCGAGGCCGCAGTTCCCGGCTACTGCATGATCACACCGTACGAGAACGTGCGCGGCGGCGATCCCCGTTTCATGCATTTCTACGAGATGGACACCGACGATCCCGAGACCGCGTTCAGGTCCATGACCCCGCTCGTGATACAGCGCATCGGCGACGCGCAGTCCGAAGCGTTCAAACGGTGGGCGTGGGGTCCGAGCCTACGCATCATGTACGTGAACTCGTTCGTCCGGGTCGGAGCGAGCGACGCCACGTGAGCGACGACCTCTTCGCCGTGGCCGCGCGCCAACGCGCGTGCCGGACGTTCTCGACGGAGCCAGTCGACGACGACGTGATCGCGCGCCTCCTCACCACGGCGACCTTCGCCCCGAGCGCGGAGAACAAGCAGCCTTGGGAGTTCGTGGTCGTGCGCGACGACGCGACGCGCGCGGCGATCGGCGATCTGTCCCGGCGCGCGTGGGACGGGCGCGGGCGTGCCTTCTCGGAGGCTCGGCTGACGCCCCGGATGCTCGCCGAAGTCGACCACGGCGCGACCGGCGGCGTCGCCAACGCCCCGGTGAACATCGTCGTGTGCGCCGACGGGCAGCGCGGCTTGGAGGCGACGATTCCGTCGTCGATCTTCCCGGCGGTCCAGAACCTGTTGCTCGCGGCGACGGCCCTCGGGCTCGGCAGCGCGCTGACGACGATCACGACGGGATATCGCGCGGAGATGCAGGCGATACTCGGTCTCCCGGAACCGGTCTGGCCCATCGCGCTGGTACCCATCGGCCACCCGGCTCGCGCGCTCGGACCTCCGCGGCGCGCACCGTTCGCCGAGCACACGCACCGGGAGCGCTACGGCCAGACCTGGTGAGCGCACCTCATCCGTCCGCACTTCATCCAGCCGCACCTCATCCAGCCGCACCTCATCCAGAGGGCGCGGGGGTCGGGCGGACGACGAGCACCGGGCACGGCGCGTGGCGCACTACCTGCTCGCTGACGGAACCGAGCAGGATCCGTGACAGCCCGCCGCGCCCGTGCGATCCGACGACGATCACGTCGACATTCAGCTCGGTGGCGACCCGGCACACGTTCCCGCTGACGTCACCGACCTCGATGCGCTTGTCGATGTTGGTGGTCGTGAGCGCGGCCGCGGTGCGCTCGATCTCTTCGCCTGCCTCCGCCATCTCCTGCTTCCACAACTGGTCCTGCTCGCCGGCCGAGTACACGGAGCCCTCGAAGCCTCCGGCGTCGTCGCCGGGAATTTCGGTGAGCACGCTCACCAAGGTGACGTGATCGGCCGCGCGCAGGATCTCGCCGGCTTTGCGGGCCGCTTCGATCGAGCTGGGAGAGCCGTCGGTTGCGATGAGAACATGCATGGTGTCTGTTCTAGCCGTTCTCGTCCACGGCGACGAGCGTGCCTCCGGCGGCCGCCGACGCACGGATGGCATCGAGCACTCGCATCTCGGCTACTCCGTCGACGAATGTGGGCGCGGCGACCGCCGAGCCGGTCGGCAGGCCAACGACGCCCGCCCGCAACGCCTCGGCCAGGCGCGTATACGGTCCCAGCTCGAGATGGGTGTACCGCTCGCGCGGGTCGTCGGAGCCCGCCGGGGGCACCGGCAGCGCGAGGTCGGGCGGAACGGGCATCGAGTGCCGGCCGCGGCGATCGGAACAGAACACCCCGTCGGCCGTGACCTCGATCGTTCCCTCCGTACCCGCGACGATCGAGATGCCGACGACGTGAGGGACCCACGACGCCGCCGTCTGCTGGAGGACGCCCTGCACACCGCCGCGCGTCGTCGCCCGC
>DATCCI010000223.1:0-2230 GCA_036511415.1 Acidimicrobiia bacterium | reverse complement strand
CGGCGCGCTGATGCACCGCGACCTCATCAGCCCCTTCTACTCGCCCTGCCTCTCGAGTCGTTGCGTGGCCGGTTCGACGTCGGGCTTCGCCATTCACGGATGGCCACTCTCACCGGCCCTGCTGATCCTCATCTTTCCCTTGGGCTTTCGACTGACCTGCTACTACTACCGACGCAGTTACTACCGCGCGTTCTGGTGGTCACCACCGGCCTGCGCGGTGAGCGACGCGCACGGCTCGTACTCGGGCGAAACGCGCTTCCCGCTCATCATGCAGAACCTGCACCGCTACTTCTTCTACGCGGGTCTGGCGTTCAACACCCTCTTGACCTACGACGCGATTCGCGCGTTCCGCCAGCCCGGTCTCGGGTGGGGCGTCACGGTCGGCACGCTCGTCTTGTGCGCGAACGCCGTGTTGCTGTGGCTGTATTCGCTCAGTTGTCACGCCTGTCGCCACCTCTGCGGCGGTCAGGTGAAGAGCTTCAAAGCACACCCTCTGCGCTACCGCTTCTGGAAGTTCCTGACGCCGCTCAACGCCAAGCACATGAACTTCGCGTGGGCCTCGCTGGTCTTCGTGGCCCTCACCGACGTCTACGTCCGCCTCGTCGCCTCGGGCGCACTGAGTGACTACAAACTGTTCTAGATCGAAAGAAGCCCCGTGACCACCTCCCCTTACGAACACCACGAGTACGACGTACTCATCATCGGCGCCGGCGGCGCCGGACTTCGCGCCGCCATCGAGGCGAAGCAACGCGGCCTGCGCGTCGGCATCATCACCAAGTCCTTGTTGGGCAAGGCTCACACGGTCATGGCCGAGGGCGGCATAGCGGCCGCCATGGGCAACGTCTCGTCCGAGGACAACTGGATGGTGCACTTCCGCGACACCATGCGCGGCGGCAAGATGCTCAACAACTACCGCATGGCCGAGTTGCACGCGAAGGAGTCGCCGGATCGCGTGCGCGAGCTCGAGCAGTGGGGCGCGCTGTTCGACCGCACCAAGGACGGCAAGATCCTCCAGCGCGACTTCGGTGGGCACCGCTACGCGCGTCTCGCCCACGTCGGCGACCGTACCGGTCTCGAACTCATCCGTACGCTCCAGCAGAAGGTCGTGTCGATGGGCACCGACGTCTTCATGGAGTGCAAGGTCTTGAAACTCGTGCACGACGACGACGGCAAGATCGCCGGGTGTGTTGCCTACTGGCGACCGACGGGCGAGTTCGTGACGTTCTCCGCCACGGCCGTCATCATCGCCACGGGCGGCGTCGGTCGTTCGTGGAAGTTCACGTCCAACTCGTGGGAGGGAACCGGCGACGGCCACGCGATGGCCCTGTGGGCGGGCGCCCAGTTGATCGACATGGAGTGCATCCAGTTCCACCCGACGGGCATGGTCTGGCCGCTCAGTGTGCGCGGTCTGCTCGTGACCGAAGGCGTCCGCGGAGACGGAGGGGTTCTGCGCAACTCCGAAGGCGAGCGGTTCATGTTCAACTACGTCCCCGATATGTTCAGGGCGGAGACCGCCGAGACCGAAGAAGAGGGTGACAAGTGGTACGACGACCACGAGGCCGGACGTCGACCACCCGAGTTGTTGCCGCGCGACGAGGTGGCCCGTGCGATCAACGCCGAGGTGAAAGCCGGTCGGGGCACTCCGCACGGCGGCGTCTATCTCGACATCGCGACGCGTCGCTCGCCCGAGTTCATTCGGCGACGTCTGCCCTCGATGTACCACCAGTTCATGGAATTGGCGGGCGTCGACATCACTCGCGAATCCATGGAGATCGGTCCGACGTGTCACTACATCATGGGCGGCGTCCAGGTGAACGGCGACACCGAGGCGACCTCGGTGCCGGGTCTCTACGCCGCCGGTGAGGCCGCCGCGGGACTGCACGGCGCCAATCGACTCGGCGGCAACTCACTCAGCGATCTCGTCGTCTTCGGGCGCAGGGCGGGTATCGCCGCGTCCGAGTACGTCGCGAGCGGCGTCGCCGCGGTGGGCTTCAACCAAGCCGAAGTCGACGGGGCGATCAGGGAGGCTCTGGCCCCCTTCGAAAAAGCCGAGGGCGAGAATCCCTACGACATCCAGCGCGACCTTCAGGAGATGATGCAGAAGAACGTCGGCATCATACGGACCGCGAGCGAGATCGACGAGGCCATCGTGCAACTCGACGGGTTCACCGAGCGTCTTCGCAACATCGCGGTCAAGGGGGGCCGGGCGTACAACCCGGGCTGGAACCTC
>DATCCI010000222.1:0-4903 GCA_036511415.1 Acidimicrobiia bacterium | reverse complement strand
GTCGAGGTCTTGCGGCGTATGCGTGCGGTCGAGCTCCCCGACGGCGTCGAGCGCGAGATCATCGTGGTCGACGACGGGAGCAACGACGGCACCCGCGACGTGCTGAGGCAGCTCGGCGACAGCACCGTACGCGTCGTGATGCACGATGTGAACCGGGGTAAGGGCGCGGCACTGCGCACGGGGTTCGCGCACGCGTCCGGCGAATACGTGCTCGTGCAGGATGCCGACCTGGAGTACGACCCCGAGGACTGGCCGAAGCTGCTCAACCCGGTGCTGCGCGGCAAGGCACGGGTCGTGTACGGATCGCGCTTCACCGGAGAGCGGCGGAACATGCTGCTGCTGCACTGGATCGGGAACCGGTTCCTCTCGATGACGACGAACGTGCTCTACAACACGACGCTGTCCGACATGGAGACGTGTTACAAGCTGCTCGAACGCGATCTCATCGACGAGATGAGACTCCACTCCGACCGCTTCGACATCGAGCCCGAGATAACCGCGAAGGTCCTCAAGCGTGGAATCCGGATCTACGAGGTACCGATCTCGTACTCGGGGCGCGAGTTCGACGAGGGCAAGAAGATCACGTGGCGCGACGGCTTCTCCGCGTTGTGGACGCTCGTCAAGTACCGCTTCCGGGACTGACGGTCGCGTGACCCGCGCCTGGGCGGCCGTCGTCGTCAACTACCGAGCGGGGTCGATGCTCACCGAATGCGTGCGGTCGGTGCTCGCCGACTCGAGCGCGGGTGACGTCGAGCTCGTCGTCGTCGACAACGGATCGGACGACGGCTCGGTCGACATGCTGCGCAACGCCGTCCCCGGAACGCGGGTGATCGTGTCACCAGGCAATGTCGGGTACGCACGTGCCGCGAACCAGGGGATCGCCGCGACGCGCGCCCCGGTGGTCGCGGTTCTCAACCCCGACCTGACGATGGAACCGGGAACCGCGAAGGCGATGCTTGCCCGCTTCGACGAGGAGCCGGCGCTCGGTGCATGCGGTCCGCGCATTCGCAACCTCGACGGCTCCGACTACCCGTCGGCGCGGCGTTCGCCGAGCGTTCCGCTCGCCGTCGCGCACGGAACGCTCGGGCTGTGGTGGCCTACCAATCCGTTCACCGCTCGCTACCGGGAGCTCGACGCCGATCCGTCGCGATCCCGCTCGGTCGACTGGGTCTCGGGTGCAGCCGTCTGGCTGCGCCGCGGCGCACTCGATGCGGTCGGCGGTTGGGACGAGCGTTATTTCATGTATATGGAGGATGTCGACCTCTGCTGGCGACTGCGGCGTTCCGGGTTCGACGTTGCGTACGAGCCGGCGGGCGCGGTGACCCATACTCAGGGCGCGAGCACGTCGCAGCATCCGTACCGGATGCTCGTCCAGCACCACCGCTCCGCGTGGCGCTTCGCGCGGCGCCGGCTGACCGGACCGGGCGTGGTGTTGCTGCCGTTCGCGGCGCTGTATCTCGCCGCTCGATGCGTCGTGGCGATGGCCGAGCACGCCGGGCATGCGTCCAGGCCGGTGCCCGCCGGCGGCTAGCCTGCCCGGCGTGACCAACGCCTCCCGAGCGAAGCGCAAACGTGCCGCCGTCCGGGCGGCGAAGCGCTCCCGCCAGAACAGCTGGTGGTACGGGTTGACGGCCATCGTGGTCATCGCCGGCATCGCGCTCATCGCGTACACACAGGCGACGAAGCCCGCGGCGGTCGGCCCGTTTCTCCAGGACTCGAGCGGCACGAAGAAGGACACGCACTGGCACGCGGCCCTCGGCATGTACGACTGCGACCACTGGATGGGAGACAGCTCCGGTTCGGGCGTCTGGAACTGGCCCGCCACGACCGCGTCGGGTACCCCGGCCCGAGCCGACAACACGAGCGTGTACGCCGGTCTCCACAGCCACGACGACGGCGTGATCCACATGGAGCCGCTCGTCTCCGAGGAGGCCGGCCGGAACGCCACCGTCGGGCTGTATTTCAACTTCGGGGGCTGGAAGCTGTCGTCCACGGGCTTCTCGTTCCTGGGTACCACCGTCAAGAACGGCGACAAATGCGGCACCGGGGTGGGCACCCTGCAGTGGGAGCTCGGGAAGTGGGACGGCACGAGCGGCAAACAGAAGTACACGGTGCAGACCACGAATCCCGCGTCGTACAAGCTGTATCAGGGCGACATCGTCGTGATCGCGTTCCTGCCCCCGGGCAAGACGCTCGCGAGCATCGGTGATCCGCCGTCGGTACCGAACCTCGCAAAGGCTCTGGGCGTGAGCGAGACCGCGGGCGCGTCGCCGACGACGTTGCCGGACTTCGCCCCTTCCACGAAGCCCGCGACGGGAAGCACGGCGCCGGCAACCACGCCGACTACGGCAACGACGCCGACGTCGAAGCCGTGAAGGCGGTCGTCCTCGTCGGGGGCGAGGGAACCCGGCTGCGGCCACTGACGTTCACGACACCGAAGCCGCTGCTGTCGATCGCGAACCAGCCGCACCTCGAGCGTCAGCTCGCCTGGTTGGCCTCGCACGGCGTCGACGAGGTCGTCTTGTCGATGGGCTACCTGCCCGACGCGTTCCACGGGCATTTCGCTCACGACGGCTCGGGCGACGACGTCTTCGGCGATGTCGTCGTGCGCTACGCCGTCGAGGACGAGCCGCTCGGAACCGCGGGAGCGATCCGCTTCGCGGCCGAGGGCATCGACGAACGCATAATCGTCTGCAACGGAGACGTGCTCACCAGTCTCGACCTGGGCGCGATGGTGCGCTTTCACGACGAGCAGGGCGCGGAGGCGACGATCTCGCTCACGCAGGTCGACGACCCGAGCGCCTTCGGCGTCGTACCGACTCAGGCCGATGGTCGCGTCATCGCGTTCGTCGAGAAGCCCGCGCCGGGCAAGGCTCCGAGCAACTGGATCAACGCCGGAACGTATGTGCTCGAGCCGCAATTCCTGCGGCGGATCCCACCGCGTCTCAGCGTGTCCGTCGAGCGCGAGACGTTTCCGCGGATGCTGGCCGAGCCCGGACTCCTGTTCGGATATCGCAGCGACGCGTACTGGCTCGACATCGGCACGCCGGGGAAATACCTCGAGGCGCACGCCGACGCGCTGGCCGGACGTCTCTCCTACCCGCCCGCGCCCGGCGCGCGCGAGGTCGAGTCCGGGGTGTGGATACAGGGTGAGGTGTCGATCGAGCCCGACGCCCGCGTCGACGCGCCGGTGTTGATCGGCGACGGTGCGCGCATCGAGGGCGGTGCGCGCGTGCGCGCATCCGTCCTCGGAACCGCGGCGGTCGTCGAGGCACGCGCCGAGCTCGACGGCGCGGTGCTGCACACCGGCGCCCGCGTCTCGCACGGCGGCAGGGTGCGCGACTCGGTCGTGGGTGCCTACGCGGTGCTCAAGCCCGACGTCTCCCTCGCGGCCGAGACGATCGTCGGCGCGGGAGTGACCATCCCGTCCGGGACGCGGATCTCGGGTGGGCGCGTGCCGGCCGAGCGCGAGTAGGGAGCTCCGCGTGCATGCCTTGGTGACCGGCGGAGCAGGCTTCATCGGTTCGAACCTCGTCGACCGCCTGCTGGCGGAAGACTGGCGCGTGGACGTGGTCGACGACCTGTCCACCGGTTCACTCGCGAACCTGGCCACGGCTCGCGCGCTGCCCGATCGTCGTTTCTCGTTCCACCGGCTCGACCTCGCGTCTCCGGCGGTGGTCGATCTGATCACGCACCGCCAGCCCGACGTGATCTTCCATCTCGCCGCGCAGATCGACGTGCGGGTTTCCGTGGCGCGACCGGTGTTCGATGCCACGGTCAACGTGATCGGTTCGCTGAACGTGTTCGAGGGCGCGGTCGCGGCCGGCGTGAAGAAGGTCGTGTTCGCCGGATCCGGCGGAACGCTGTACGGCAGTCCGGAAAGGATCCCGACCAAGGAGAGCGCCGCGCAACGCCCGGAGTCCCCGTACGGGGTCGCGAAGAAGGCCGTCGGCGAGTACCTCTCCTACTACCGGTCGCAACGCGGCCTCGAGTACACCGTGCTCGCGCTCGCGAACGTGTACGGGCCGCGTCAGAACCCGCACGGCGAGGCCGGGGTCGTCGCGATCTTCTCGGACAGGTTGCTCGAGCGAGCACGACCGCTGATCTTCGGAGACGGTTCGCAGACCCGCGACTTCGTCTACGTCGACGACATCGCCGATGCCTTCGCGCGCGCGGTCGAAAAGGGTGGCGGCCTCACGTTGAACATCGGGACGGGGATCGAGACGAGCGTGCAGGAGTTGTACGACGTGATGGCGAGACTCACCGGCTTTCGCGAGGCCGCGCAGAGCCAGCCGCCGCGCACCGGCGAGGTGCAACGCAGCGCGCTCGATGCGAGCCGCGCCGAGATGCACCTCGGCTGGAAGCCGTTCACCGCGCTCGAAGAGGGCCTGGCCCGCACGCTCGAGTACTTCAAGGCCCAGCGCGCCGGCGCCCGCTGACGCCGAAACGCCCGGCTAGCGGAAGCGGCGGATCTCGTCGAGCGGGACGGGCGGGCGGGTACGGCCGACGTAGGCGGGATCGGGCCGGCCGACGAGCACCAGCGCGTGCGGTAACCACTCCCCGGGCAGCGTGAGCGCGTCGCGAGCTTCCTCCGGGCAGAAGATCGGCGCCGCGACCCAGCACGACGCGAGGCCGCGATCGGTGGCGGTGAGCATCAGGTTCTCCACCGCGGCGCCGAGCGAGAGCAGCGCCATGCCCCACTCCGCCCGTTGGCGGCGCTCGTCCGGATAGCGGTCGAGGCCGGTCCACGTGAGACACCCGACGACGAACGCGGGCGCCCGCGCGAGCTTGCGGTGCGACGCGTCGACGAGCGCGTCGACGCGCTCGGGGGCGACACCGTCGGCGACAAGGTCGTGTCGCCAGCGCGCGCCCATGCCCCGCGCCAGCGCGCGCTTGGCCTCGT
>DATCCI010000221.1:0-3595 GCA_036511415.1 Acidimicrobiia bacterium | reverse complement strand
ACGGCAGGCCGCGGCGGCCGACCCGCCCGCGCCGCGTGAGATCAGCGCGTGGGTCGACGCGTCGCGGCGCTCGGCCCAAAGAGCCCTGCTGCAGCGCGGTCCCTGGCGGCTGTCGGGCCGCATCGGCCGCCGCTCTCGCATTTGAGGCGACACGAGGCCACTCGAGCAGACCCGCACACCAATCCGGATAGGTTCGCAGCGTGATCCACGACGCGGAGCTCTTCACCGTGGGGCCGGACGAGGTCGTGGTGACGTTCCGTACCGACGACGAGCGCGAGGTCGAGACCCGCGTCGGTGACCGCCGCGTCGTCACGACCGGTCCGTATCACTCGGCAAGGGTCCTCGGCCTCGAACCCGCGACGAGCTACGTGCTTGCCGTCGCGGGATCGGAAGCCTCGCCGGTGCTCCCGGCCGAGGTCACGACCCTCGATCAACCCGCCGGACGGCTGCTCGCCACGATCGCGACCGTGAACGACGTGCACTTCGGCGAGACGAAGTGCGGTCTGCTCGGCACACCGGACGAGCTCGGTCCGTTCTTCTCGGCGGAGCCCGGCGCCGAGCCCTATCCCGAACTCATGAACCGGGGTGCGATCGACGCGATCGAGCGGCTCGATCCCGACGCGGTGCTCGTGAAGGGCGACCTCACCGATCGCGGTACGGAGGAGGAGTACGCGGCGTTCCTCCGCGCGTACTCACGCCTCGGCGAGCGGATGCGCCACGTCCGCGGCAATCACGACGCGATGATCACCGAATCGATCGCGGCGACGGGGCCGTTCGCCGTCCATCTCGAAGGTGTCACGCTCGCGGTGCTCGACACGGTTCGCCCGGGGACCGATCGCGGGCGCATCTCGCGCGCGCAGCTCGACTGGCTCGACGAGCTCGCGGGCGGAGCGACCCGGCCGGTGCTCGTGTTCGGCCACCATCACCCGTGGGATCCAGGCTCCAAGGAACGCAGCGACACGTACTTCGGAGTGAATCCCGACGACAGCGAATCCCTTTGCGCGCTCATCTCGCGCCGCGATGCGATCGCCGGCTACTTCGCCGGCCACACGCACCGAACGCGCACGCGCCGGTTCGCGTCGGCGAGAGGCGTCCCGATTGTCGAGATCGCCTGCGTGAAGGACTACCCCGGCGCCTGGGCCGAATACCGTGTGTACGAGAGCGGTTACGTGCAGATCACCCGGCGTATCGACGACCCCGCCGCGCTCGCCTGGACCGAGAAGACGCGCGCGATGTTCGCCGGCCTCTATCGCGACTACGCGCTGGGAGCCATCTCCGACCGCTGCTTCGTGCAACCGTTCTGATCCGAGGAGGAACGTGGCGCGGAGAAGACTGATCACCGTCGCGACGGCATTGCTCGCGCTCTCGGCCTGCGGAAGTAGCAACCCGTCGAACGCGTCGGGCAGCCACTCGCCGAGCCCGGTCGGCACGAGTCCACCGCACATCACGATCGACGCGAAGGAGTACGCCTTCACGTTGCCGGCCCAGATCCCGGCGGGCTGGGTCGACGTGACCCTGCACAACTCCGGCAAGGTCGGACACCAGATCGCGTTCGCGAAGCTCGGCCCCGTTTCGTTCGCGGCCTTCGAGACCGCGGCCTCCGCCACCGACGTCAAGGCGCTCGCCGGCGTGCAGTTCGTGGGCGGCCCGAACGACGTCGATCCGGGTTCGTCGGTGACCGCCGTCGTGCACTTCGACCCCGGTGCCTACGGCGTCGCCTGCTTCATCCCCGACGACAAGGACGGCAAGCCCCACGCCGAGCACGGCATGGTCGGCCAGGTCGACGTCGTACGGACCGCGGCCTCGGTCGACGATCCCCCGAAGGTCGACGGCGGCAGCATCACGCTGAGCGAGTTCACGTTCTTGCCCGACGCGTCGTTCACGGGCACCGGCACAGTCGAGATCAAGAACGTCGGCACCCAGGTCCACGAGCTGATCGTGGTGAAGGAAGCGCCCGGCAAGTCGCTCGCCGACGTGAAGGCGTTCTTCCTCGCGCCGCCCGGAACTCCATCGCCCGGAACTGCGCTGCCGGCGGGCCCGCCGCCGTTCACCTCCGCCGGAGGCATCGTCGGGCTGGGCCCGAACCAGACGGCGTACCAGACGATGGCGCTCACCCCCGGCAAGTACGTCCTCTTGTGCTTGTTCCCCGACCCGACGAAGCGCAACATGCCGCACGCACTCGAGGGGATGATCAAGGAGATCACGATCTCGTAGCCGTCGTGGCGCACACCTACCCTCGCGGAACAACCCACCTAGCCTGCGGGGATGCCGGCTCTCGATGGGTTGCGGGTCATCGACATGGCAACGGTGTTCGCGGGGCCGGGGGCGGCGCGTCATCTCGGCGACTTCGGTGCCGACGTGATCAAGATCGAGGCGCCGGCGGGTGACGGCGTGCGGCGCATGGGCTGGTTCCCGCCGGGAGGCGGCGACTCGTACACGTGGAAGCTGCTCGGCCGCAACAAGCGCGCGGTGGTGGCCGACCTCAAGACCGACGCGGGCCGCCACGCGCTGCTCGCGCTGGCGCGTGGGGCCGACGTGTTGATCGAGAACTTCCGTCCGGGAACGCTCGAACGCCTCGGTCTCGGTCCCGACGTGCTGTGCGCGCGCAATCCCCGCCTCGTGGTGCTGCGGGTGACCGGTTTCGGCCAGGACGGTCCGTACGCGTCGCGTCCGGGCTTCGCGACGATGGCAGAGGCGATGAGCGGCTTCGCGGCGATCAACGGCGAGCCCGACGGGCCGCCGCTGCTCCCGCCCATCGCGCTCACCGACGAGGTCGCGGCCATCGCCGGCGCATTCGCGGTGATGGTCGCGCTGCGCGACCGCGACCGGACCGGCCTCGGTCAGGTGATCGACGTGAACCTCCTGGAGTCGATGTTGCAGATGATGTCGGCGCTGCCGTCGGCCGCGGCGCACCTGGGTTACGAGCAGCCGCGTCTCGGCTCGGGCATTCCCTACTCGGTGCCGCGCGGCACGTACCGCTGCGCGGACGACCGCTGGGTCGCGATCTCCACGTCGGCGGAATCGGTCGCGCAGCGTGTGCTCGTGCTCCTCGGGTTGGGCGACGACCCGCGCTTCACCACTTTCGAGAGCCGCGGCGACCACCGCGACGAGCTCGACGCCGCGGTGAGCGCGTGGGTCGGTGCCCGTCCGTCGGCCGAAGTACTCGCCGGGTTCGAAGCCGCGGAAGCGGCAATCGCGCCCGTGTACACGATGCGTGAAGTGCTCGCCGACCCGCACGTGCAGGCCCGGCACGTCTTCGTCGAGGTCGACGGCGTCGTCATGCAGGGACCGGTCGCGCGGCTGTCGCGCACACCTGCGGAGATGCGTTGGGCGGGCCGGGAGCTCGGTGCCGACACCGAGGAAGTACTGCGCGCGCTCGACGACCTCTGACTCCGACCGCGATTCGCTGATTCGGATGCGCTGATTCGGATGCGCTGATTCGGATGCGCTAATTCGACGGTTCGGGTGCGAGCTCGACGCGGTCGCGGCCGCGGGCGCGGGCTTCGTCGAGCGCGCGGCTGGCCTGGTGGACGAGCTCGGCCGCGCCCAGTGCGTGCGTCGGATAGCACGCGACCCCGGCCGACAGTGTGAGCGC
>DATCCI010000220.1:0-3332 GCA_036511415.1 Acidimicrobiia bacterium | reverse complement strand
CGAAGCCCGCGCGGACTCCGGCGAAGTCCGCGCGAAGGAACGCGACGAAGCGCGCGCCGACTCGGCGCGAAGAGCGAGGCATGACGAACTGGGCGGGTCGGCCATCTGGAGTCCTCCGGAACCTGTCAAGGCTACCCCGTCGGGGCTCGAGCCCGCGCGAAGGTTGACTCGCCGACCGTCAGACCGTGATGCCGTACAGCTCGGCGACGTTGTCGTGGAGGATGCGACGCCGTACGTGCTCGTCGAGATGCATGGCGTGCTCGGCGAGGAGCTCCTGGCTGTGCGGCCACGTCGCGTCGCTGTGCGGGAAGTCGTTGGCCCACATCAACCGGTCGGTGTTCATGAGGTGCGCGGTGCGGAACGCCACCCAGTCGTCCTGGAAGGTGAGGTAGACGTTGCCGGCGAACCACTCGCTCGGCCGTCGTGAGAGCTCGCCCGCCGTCAACCAGTTGCGATGGCGGTCGTAGCCGTGATCGGCCCGGTACATCCAGTGCGGTGCCCAACCCGCGTCGGCCTCGACGCACACGACTCGTAGGTCGGGATGGCGCTCGAACACCGCACCGAAGATCAACGTCCCGATGATGTCCTGGTTGCCGCGCACGATGCTCATGAAGCTGTTGAGCTTCGGCCCGCGCACGTGGTCGGCCCCGGGCGTGTCGCTACGGCTCGTGAGGATGTGGAACGACGGCGGCAACCCGAGATCGACGATCGCGTCCCAGAGCTCGTCGTACATCGGGTGGTCGTAATCCTTCTCGGGCGGGATCCCGGGCAACATCACGCCCCTCAGTCCGAGCCGCTTGATCTCCTCGAGATCGCGGATGCCGTCCTCGGGCGTGACCAGCGCGGTCTGACCGAGACCGATCAGGCGCGACGGCGCGGTCGCGCAGAACTCGGCGATCCACAGGTTGTACGCGTCGAAGCACGCGCGCTGGTACTCGGCGTCGGGATGGTTGCAGAGCAACATGCCGACCGACGGGTAGATGACCTCGGCGACGACACCGTCGGTGTCCTGGTCGGCTAGCCGCGCGACCGGATCCCATCCGCCGCGCCACAGCTCCTCGAAGCGCTTACCGCTGTCGAGCCGGACCTCTTCGGTCGGCCGGCCCGCGGCCGCGACCAGCCAAAACGGCACCAGGCTCTTGCCGTTGTCGATGAGCATGACGTCGCCGAGTACGTCGTGGTGGTGCAGGCGCGGCGCGCGATCACGATACGCGGGATCGATGCGGTCGATGTAGGTGCCGGGCGGTTCGGTGACGTGCGAGTCGGCGGAGATACACGGCCCGAGCGTGGCGGTCATGATCGGAGTCTCGCGCGGCAGGCGACGCCGCCGCGACGGGGCTCGGAATTCGGTAGGTGGAGCTAGTGGAAGTCGCGGGAGCGCATACTTTCCGCCAGGCTGATCGGTAGACGGGTGATGCGCCCGGCGACGAGGTTGATCACTCCCTGGTGCTTCTCCAGAACCCCGCGCACGCGGAGCGCGGGCGCACCGCGCGCGACGATGCGGAACCGTTTCCACACACCCTTCGCACAGATCACGTTGACGAGGCCGGTCTCGTCTTCGAGGTTCAAGAACACCGTGCCCTTGGCGGTCGCCGGTTGCTGACGGTGCGTGACGACCCCTGCCACCTCGACCACCGTCCGGTCGGGAAGCTCGCGCAACTGCGCACTCGTGACAACCCCCTGACGCGTCAACTCCTCCCGCACGAACTCGGTCGGATGCTTGCCGACGCTCAAACCCATCGCCCACAAGTCGGCGTACACGGTTTCCATCTCGGTCATACCCGGCAGCGCCGGCGCGTTGGTACCGGTGACCACACCGGGCAACGTCTCGACAACCGTCCCGTCGCGGCGCGCGTTGGGCCGAGCGGTGTCGAGGGCGCCGGCGGCCCACAACGCGGCGCGGCGCGACTGGCCGAAGCAGCGCTCGAATGCTCCGGCAGTAGCGAGAGCCTCGATCTGATCGACCGTTGCACCGGTGCGCCGCACGAAGTCCTCGAGGTCGGTGAAGGGGTGCACCGCTCGTTCGTCGTCGATGCGGTCGAGCAGCGCGTCGTGCAAGCCGCGCACGCTCCGCAGGCCGAGCCGTATCGCGAGGTGCGACGGTTCGGCGTGGAAGCCTCGCAGCGGCCGGCCGACGGGCTCCACGTCGAGCGAGCGGGGTTCGAGCGTCGCGTCACGGCACGACGCGTTCAGATCGGGGCCGAGCACTTGCACGCCGTGACGGCGCGCGTCGCGCACGATCGAGTGCGGCGAGTAGAAACCCATCGGCTGGGCGTTCAACAGTGACGCCGCGAACTCCGACGGGTAGTGGTACTTGATCCATGAGCTCGAGTAGACGAGGTAGGCGAAGCTCACCGAGTGACTCTCGGGAAAGCCGAAGTTCGAGAACGCTTCCAGCTTCGTGTAGATCTGCTCCGCGGTGTCGCCGGTGATGCCGCGTTCGGCCATCCCCGCCAGGAGCCGCTCGCGCATCCGTTCCATGCGCGCCTGGCTGCGTTTGGAGCCCATCGCCTGACGCAACTGGTCGGCCTCGGCGGCACTGAATCCCGCACAGTCGACCGCGAGTTGCATGAGCTGTTCTTGGAACAACGGCACGCCGAGCGTCTTCTCGAGCGACGGCTTCGTCAAGGGATGGATGTACGTGACCTCCTCCTCGCCGTTGCGCCGCCGCAGGTACGGATGTACGGAACCGCCCTGGATCGGGCCGGGACGGATGAGCGCGACCTCGACCACGAGGTCGTAGAAGTTCCGCGGCCGCAGGCGCGGCAGTGTGGCCATCTGCGCCCGGCTCTCCACCTGGAACACGCCGACGGTGTCGGCCGCGCACAAGAGGTCGTACACCTCCGGCTCCTGGGGGATCGTGGCGAGGTCGACATCCACTCCCTGGGCGCGTACGAGATCGACTGCGAGGTGCAGCATCGTCAGCATGCCCAGGCCGAGCAGGTCGAACTTCACGAGCCCGGCGGCCGCGCAGTCGTCCTTGTCCCACTGGAGCACCGAACGGCCCTCCATGCGCGCCCATTCGATCGGGCAGAACTCGACGAGTGGACGGTCGGCCATCACCATGCCGCCGGAATGGATGCCGAGGTGGCGGGGGAAGTCGATCACCGCGCTCGCGAGCTCGAGCGCGAGCGGCGGAATCGCAGGCGGTCGCGTCGTGGCGTCCGGACCGTCGAGCGGGACACCGTCACGCGTACGGTCCCGCTGCGTTCGTTCGAATCGCCGAACGTTTCGCGGCGTGACCTGCCGGTGGTCTCGGAGCTCTTGATCGGTCAACTCTCCGAAGGCCTCGGGACCGGCAGCCCAACGGTCGACCCACTTGCCGAGCGCGT
>DATCCI010000219.1:0-15062 GCA_036511415.1 Acidimicrobiia bacterium | reverse complement strand
GCGGCGCGCGCGGTCGGGGTGACGGTGTTGCATTGCACCGCCGAGACGCGCGACGACGGCCGCGGCGCCAACTCCAACGCGCGTCTCTTCGCCGGAGTGAAGAAGTCTCCCGTCCGACTGTCTCCTGGAAGCGCGGCAGTTCAGGTCCCCGACGAGATCGGTGTCGACCCGCGCGACGTGGTGTTGGCGCGCTATCACGGCGTCGGCCCGATGACGGGTACACAGCTCGACTCCATCCTGCGGAACCTCGGCGCGACGACGATCGTCGGCGTCGGCGTCTCGGTCAACATCGGCATGACGAACCTCGCGTTCGACGCGGTCAACCGCGGCTACCAGATCGTGATGCCGCGCGACGCGATTGCCGGGGTCCCGGCGGAGTACGCGCAAGCGGTGATCGACAACACGCTCGCGCTCGTCGCCACGATCACGACGACCGATGACATCGTGGCGGCATGGCGCCGGCAGTAGCGGACGAGATCACCCTCGACGAGTCCGCGCGGTGCACGGCCGCCGACGTGCTCCGTGCCCTCGACACGAGCGCCGAAGGGCTCAGCTCCGAGGAGGCGCGGCGCCGGCTCCTCCGGTACGGACCCAACGCGTTGCGCAGCCACGGCGCGCGCGGGTGGGCAGTGTTGTGGCGCCAGCTGCGCAATCCGCTCCTGGTGCTGCTCCTCGCGGCTGCAGCCGTTTCGGGCGCGACCGGCGACCCTACGGACGCGCTCATCATCGGCGTGATCGTCGGTCTCTCGGTCGGGCTGGGGTTCTTCAACGAGTACCGATCCGAAAAGGCCGTCGAGGCGCTGCACTCGCAGATCCGTCAGAACGCGCTCGTGATACGCGACGGCTCGCCCCGGCCCGTCGACGTGGTCGAGCTCGTACCGGGCGACATCGTGCGCATCCGCGTGGGCGACATCATCCCGGCCGACATTCGCCTGCTCGACGTGACGGAGCTGGAGTGTGACGAGGCGGTTCTGACCGGCGAGTCGATGCCGGTCGAGAAATCGGTGACACCGGTCGAGCACGGTTCCGGGTCGTGCGGGCTCATGGGCACGATCGTGAAGGAGGGCTCGGCGGTCGGCGTCGTGGTGCGGACGGGGACCGGCACGCAGTTCGGCGCCATCGCAGTCGGTCTCGGCGAACGCCACTCGGAGACCGCATTCCAGGTCGGCCTGCGGAAATTTTCGTTCCTCTTGGTGCGCGTCGCCGGGGTACTGACGGTCTCGATCTTCGTGATCAACCTGCTGCTGCACCGCCCGTTCATCGACGCCTTGCTGTTCTCGCTCGCCATCGCGATCGGCCTGACCCCCCAGCTGCTCCCCGCGATCGTGACCGTGAGCCTGTCCACCGGCTCGCGGCGTCTCGCCCAGCGCAAGGTATTGGTCAAACGGCTCGTGAGCATCGAAGACCTCGGGAACATCACCCTGCTGTTCACCGACAAGACCGGGACTCTCACCGAGGGGAACATCACCTTCGACCGCGCGCTCGACCCCGCCGGGAACGCGAACGAGCACGCGCACCTGCTGGGGCTCGTGTGCAACGAGGCAGTGCTCGCGAACGGCAAAGCGGTGAGTGGCAACGCACTCGACGTCGCGCTGTGGAACGCGGCCGACCCGAAGATCGCAGACGAGGCATCGCATTGGGGAACCGTTGCCGTGCGGCCGTTCGACCACCAGCGCCGGCTGTCGAGCGTCGTCGCCGACGGCCCCGACGGCGTGCGCCGGCTCGTCGTCAAGGGCGAGCCCGAAGGGGTCTTGAAGCGCTGCGCGACTCCTCCGCAGGAGGCGGGGCCCGCGCTGGTCGAGCTCTACCGGGGTGGTGCGCGCGTCATCGCCGTCGCGGCCCGCGACGCGCCGGGCCTGACGGCCGCAACCGATGCCGACGAGCAGGGCCTCGCTTTCGTCGGTTTCCTCGTTTTCGTCGACCGGCCCAAGGCCGACGCGGGCCCGTCGCTCGCGCGGCTCGGCCGGCTCGGTATCGCGGTGAAGATCATCACCGGCGACAGCGATCTGGTCGCGGTGAAGGTCTGCGAAGACATCGGGCTCGAAGTATTCGGATCGCTGACCGGCGATCAGGTCGACGCCATGAGCGACGAGAAGCTGGGGGTCGCCATCGACGCCACGACGGTGTTCGCTCGCGTCGGGCCCGACACCAAGTCGCGCATCGTCCGCGTGCAGCGCCTGCGCGGCGCCGACGTCGCGTTCTTGGGCGACGGCGTGAACGACGCGGTCGCCCTGCATCACGCCGACGTCGGCATCTCGGTCGATACCGGCACGGATGTCGCCAAGGACGCGGCCGACATCATCCTGCTCGACAAGGATCTCGGGGTCCTGGCCGACGGGGTCGTCGAGGGCCGACGCATCTTCGCCAACACGATCAAGTACGTCTTGATGGGCACGTCCTCGAACTTCGGCAACATGTTCAGCGCGGCGGGCGCGTCGGCGTTCCTCTCGTTCCTGCCGATGCTGCCGTCGCAGATCCTCCTCAACAACCTGCTCTACGACGCGAGCCAGATGACCATTCCGACCGACACGGTCGACGAGGAGATGCTGGCACGCCCCTCGGCCTGGGACATCGGCTTCATTCGCAGCTTCATGGCGTTCTTCGGGCCGATCAGCAGCCTTTTCGACTTCGCGACCTTCGCAGTCATGCTCGGGGTCCTGCACGCGAGCGCGAACGAGTTCCGCACCGGCTGGTTCGTGGAGTCACTGGCGACGCAGACGCTCGTGATCTTCATCATCCGCACGCGCCGGCACCCGTTCTGGAAGAGCCGGCCGAGCCTGGCGATCGTGATCTCGTCGCTGCTGGTGCCGGTGATCGGCGGCGTGCTCCCGTACCTGCCGTTCGGGCACACGCTGGGCTTCACGCACCTGCCGTTCGAGTTCTACCCGATCCTCATGCTGTTGGTGATCGTGTACCTCGCGTTCGTCGAGTTCGTGAAGAGCGCGTTCTACCGTGCCCGCGTGATCGAGGGCCCGGTGGCGGTGCGCCGCCCGCGCCAGGAGCACCGGGTCGCGCGCCGGGCCGCGCGCTTCAGCCGTGAACATCCGCTCGGGAGCCCGGCGGTGCCCCGCACCGAGAAGCGATAGCGACCACGACGGCTTCGGGACCGGGCGGAATCGCCGCATGTAGCCTGACCGTATGGCGCCGCAGATCCCTCGCATCATCTCGGTCGACGATCACGTGATCGAACCGCCGAACGTCTGGCAGGACCGTCTGCCCGAGAAGTTCAAGGCCATCGGCCCGCGGATCGAGCGCCGCAAGGTGAAGAACATGAAGTTCGTCGGGGGCATCTTCAGCTACGACAAGGCCGCCGACGACGAAGACGGGCTGTGGTGCGACTGGTGGCTCGTCGAAGACTTGCAGTACCCCCTCACCCGCCTGTCGGCCGCGGCGGGCTACCCGCGCGACGAGATCACGGTCAGCCCGATCACGATGGACGACATGCGCAAGGGTTGCTGGGACCAAAAGGCGCGGCTCGAGGACATGGACGTGAACCACGTCGAGGCGTCGCTCGCGTTCCCGAGCTTCCCGCGCTTTTGCGGACAGACCTTCACCGAGCGCAAGGACCGGGAGCTCGGCGACCTCTGCGTCAAGGCGTACAACGACTGGATGGTCGACGAGTGGTGCGCCGGTACCAACGGGCGCCTCATTCCGCTGGTCATCGTGCAACTCTGGGACCCGAAGCTCGCGGCCGCCGAGGTCCGCCGCAACGCGGCGCGCGGAAATCACGCGGTGACGTTCTCGGAGATCCCCGCGTTCCTCGGCCTACCGTCGATGCACGACGCGGGCGGTTTCTGGGATCCGTTCCTCGTGGCGTGCGAGGAGACCGACACGGTCGTGTGCATGCACATCGGCTCGTCGTCGAAGATGCCGTCGACCTCGGCCGACGCGCCCGCGGCGGTCGGTAGCACCCTCACCTACATGAACGCGGCGATGTCGCTCACCGACTGGTTGATGTCGGGCTTGTTCGAGAAGTTCCCCCGGCTCAAGATCGCCTACAGCGAGGGCCAGATCGGCTGGATCCCCTACGTGCTCGAACGCGCCGACAAAGTCTGGGAGGACAACCGCGGCTGGGGCGGCGTCGCCGACAAGGTCCTGCGGCCGCCGTCGGAGTACTACTACGAGCACGTCTACGGGTGCTTCTTCGACGATCCGCACGGTTTGAAGAACCTCGACGCGGTCGGCGTCGACAACGTGACCTTCGAGACGGACTACCCGCACAGCGATTCGACGTGGCCGCACACCAAGAAGGTCGCGGAGGAGATCATGAAGGATCTCACCCAGGCCCAGGTCGACAAGATCTGCCGCACCAACGCGATCGAGATGCTTCATCTCGACCTCCGCTGAGCTTGGGCATGCAACTCGATCTCCACGTCTCGCGTTTCGACTGGGCCGGCGGTCCGGCCGGCATCGGCCCCGGTGTCGCTGATCTCGCCCGGCGCGCCGAGTCCATCGGTGTCCGCACCGTGTCGTTCATGGACCACTTCTTCCAGATGGACTGGAAGGCACCGGCGGAGCACCCGATGCTCGAGGGTTACACCGCGCTCGGCTTCGTTGCCGGCCACACGGAGCGGCTGCGGTTGCGGTTGCTCGTCACCGGGGTGACCTATCGCCATCCCGGGCTCTTGGCCAAGACCGTGACGACGCTGGACGTCGTGTCGAGCGGCCGGGCCGAGCTCGGCATCGGTGCGGCGTGGTACGAGCGAGAGCACCGCGGTCTCGGCGTTCCCTTCCCGCCGGTGTCGGAGCGCTTCGAACGCCTCGAGGAGGCGATCCAGATCTGCTTGCAGATGTGGAGCGACGACAACGGGGCGTACGAGGGGCGGCACTACCGGCTCGAAGAGACGCTGTGCAGCCCGATGCCCGTGAGCTCACCTCGCCCGCGGATCCTGATCGGGGGAGGCGGGGAACGCAAGACGCTGCGGCTCGTGGCTCAGTACGCCGACGCGTGCAACATCATCGGCGGCCCCGACGAGGTTGCGCACAAGGTCGACGTCTTGCGCCGGCACTGCGACGCGGTGGGACGCGACCCCAACGAGATCGAGGTCACCGCCATGTACCGGGACCTGCCGGCGGGGGTGACCGCAGACGAAGTCGTCCGGGGTGCCGAAGCGCTCGCGAAGGTCGGGGTCTCGACCGTCGTCACCGGTGCCGTCGGCGACGATCCGGGCGGCTGGCTCGAGTCGACCTTCGGTACCGCCATGGAGGGATTGGCGGCCATCGAAGCCGCGCCGCTGTAGATCGTCCAACTGTTTCGCCGAAAAGAGAACGCGTTACAGTTCCGGCCCATGAGTGACGCGAAGCTCTTGATCGGCGGCGCGTGGGTCGACGGAGCGAACGGCGGCTACGACGTCGTGAACCCCGCGACCGAAGAGGTCGTCGGCGTCGCGCCGGAGGCGTCCGAGGCGCAAGCCCTCGACGCGGCCCGTGCCGCCCGCGCGGCCTTCCCGGCCTGGTCGCAGACGGCGCCGGACGTGCGCGCGGAGCTGCTGCAGAAGACGGCCGACGCGATGCGCGACCGGTTCGACCCCTTGTTGGCGCTCGTCATCGCCGAGACCGGCTGCACCGCGACCGTCGGCAAGCAGATGCAGGTGCCGCAGGCGCGCGTCCGCTTCGAGACGTACGCGCGCCTCGCCCACGAGTCGCCGGTGATCCCGCTCGCTCCGATGGAGATGCCCGCGACCGCGCTCGCGGCCGGCGGGTTGATGGGCGCGATCGCACGCCGCCAGCCGGTCGGTGCCGTCGCCGCGATCACGCCGTACAACTTTCCGGTCGTCAACATGGCGGGGAAGCTCGGACCCGCGCTCGCGATGGGCAATACCGTGGTCGTGCGGCCGGCGTCGCAGAACCCGCTCGCGGTGATCGAGCTCGTGCGCATCATGCATGAGGTCGGTTTCCCGCCGGGCGTGGTCAACGTCGTGACCGGCTCGAGTCCCGTCACCGGTGAGGCTCTCGTCGCGACGCGCGACATCGACATGGTGTCGTTCACCGGTTCGACCGGTGTGGGTATGCGCATCGGAGAGGTCGGCGGGCGGACCATGAAGCGTTTGCTGCTCGAGCTCGGCGGCAAGGGCGGCGCGCTCGTGTACGACGACGCGAATCTCAAGACCGCGATCGGGATGATCGGCTCGACGTGGACGTTCCACTCCGGTCAGATCTGTACTGCCCCGACGCGGGCGATCGTGCAGCGTGGCGTCTACGACCAGGTCGTGGCCGGTCTCGCGCGGCTGGCCAAGGTGCTGAAGGTCGGCGACCCGTACGAGCCCGACACCGTTCTCGGCCCGGTGATCACGGCCGCGCACCGCGACCGGGTCGAGGGTTACGTCGAGGCCGGGGTGTCCGAGGGTGCAGAGGTCGTCGCCGGTGGTCAGCGGCCGGAGAAGCCCGACACGGGCTACTACGTCGCGCCCACGTTGCTCGCCGGTTGCCGCCTCGACATGAAGGTCGTGCAGGAGGAGATCTTCGGGCCGGTCATCGTGGTGCTGCCCTTCGACGACGAGGACGAAGGCATCGCGCTGATGAACGGCACCGACTTCGGGCTGTACGACTACGTGTTCAGTGCCGACACGA
The DNA here is from genome assembly GCA_036511415.1 of Acidimicrobiia bacterium. Taxonomy (GTDB): domain Bacteria; phylum Actinomycetota; class Acidimicrobiia; order IMCC26256; family PALSA-610; genus PALSA-610. Next base: position 8,492 of record DATCCI010000219.1, on the reverse strand, counting down.
ACAAGGCGTTTCGCGCGAGCAAGCGATTGCGAGCAGGCAACATCGGGATCAACACGACCCAGCGCAACCACAACACACCGTTCGGCGGCACCAAGTTCAGCGGTGTCGGTCGCGACGGCGGCGTGTTCGGCCTGCACGCGTACACCGATCTCCAGTCGGTCGTGTGGCCCGGGTGATGGAGACGGTCTCGATCGTCCCCGACGGCGTCCTGGCCTACGGCATGCAGCTCCCGGTGCAGGCGCTGTCGGTGCGCGTGTCGATGCCGTGGGAACGAGAGGGGACCGTCGACGACATGGTCCGCGTCGCGCAAGCGTGCGATGACGCCGGGTTCCTCTACGTCGCGGTCTGCCATCACGTCGCCATCCCGCGCGAGCCCGCGGAGATGATGTCGACACAGTGGTTCGATCCGATCGCCACCCTTGCCTTTCTCGCGGCGCGCACCACCCGTACGAGGTTGATGACGAATGTGTTCATCGCCGCATACCAGCCGCCGCTCGCCACCGCGAAGGCCTTTGCGACCCTCGACCGCTTGTCGAACGGGCGGACGATCGTCGGCATCGGCGCCGGACACGTCGAAGGCGAGTTCGACGCCCTCGGCATCTCGTTCGAGGGTCGCGGCGAGACGACCGATCGCGCGCTGTCGACCATCGCCGCCGCCCTCACCGACGAGTGGACCGGGCCCGAATCGACGCGCGCGGTCGGGCAGCGGCCGCGCCCGGTGCAACAACCGCATCCTCCGATCTGGATCGGCGGATCCGGGAGGCCCGCGCTCCGTCGCGTCGCGACGATGGCCGACGGGTGGATCCCGCAGGCGACACCCCTCGACCAACTCCCCGCCGACATCACGACGATCCTGCGCGAGCGCGACCGCGTGCGGCCGGGCGCGGTGCCGGAGATCGGCTATCACCTGGTCGCGCACGTCGGAGAGCCGACCTGGGACCTGCCGAAGGGTGTGATGCACGGCTCGCCCGATCGCATCGCCGCATTCGCGAACACTCGGCTCGGCGCGATCGGCGTCTCCCATCTCCAGGTCCGCCTCTTCGCCCGCGACGCGAACGAGCACTGCGACCAGATCGCGGCGTTCGGCGCCGAGGTCGGCCCGCAACTCGTCCGTACCGCACTGGTCTGAAGTTCCTGGTCTGAAGTTCCTCGTCTGAAGGGCTGCCATGGCGTTCCTCTCGATGCGGCACGACTTCCGGGCCCCGGCGTTCGCGCCCGAGTCGTCGAAGGAGATCTACGCGTCGGCGCTCGAGCAATTCGCGTGGGCCGACGAGCACGGTTTCGACTCTCTCGTGCTCTCGGAGCACCACGGCGTCGAAGACGGCTGGTTGCCCGCGCCGCTCACGATGGCCGCCGCGGTGCTCGCGCGTACCACGCGCGCCCGGCTCGTGGTGAGCGCCGCGATCCTGCCGTTGCACGACCCGATTCGCGTCGCAGAGCAGATCGCGGTGCTCGACAACGCGTTCCCGGGACGCGCCTGGATCGTGTTCGGCGCCGGCTACCGGGTCGAGGAGTTCGAGATGGCAGGCCTGGAGCACGCGGCGCGCGGGCGCATCCTCGAAGAGCACGTGCAAGCGGTGCTCGACGCGTTGACCGGAGAGCCGTTCGAATGGCGCGGTCGCGACGTGTGGGTGACGCCCAAGCCGGTCACCGATCCCCGCCGGATGCTGTTCGTCGGTGGGGGAGTGCCGGCGGCCGCCCGCCGGGCCGCGCGGCTGCGCCTCGCGATGTTCCCGATGAACGCCGACGCCGCCGTGCGCGAGGCGTACTTCGACGAGGCGCGCAAGATCGGTTTCGACGGCGGCTTCGTCTTGCAACCGGTCGGCCCGACGTTCGTGCACGTCGCCGACGATCCCGACCGGGCCTGGACCGAGATCGGAGAGTACGTGCTCTACGAGGCGCAGACGTACGCGTCGTTCCAGACGCCCGGGCAGCACTCGACTCCGGGTGTGCGCGCGACTTCCGTGGACGACCTCAAGGCGTCGCCCCAGTACGTGGTCGGTACACCGGACGACGTGTTGGCCAAACTGCAGCAGGTTCCCGCGCAGGGTGGCATCGTCTTCAATCCCCTCGCGGGCGGCCTTCCGTCCGCGCTCGCCTGGTCGAGCCTGGAATTGTTCGCGGCGCAGGTGCTCCCGCGGCTGCGCCAGACCAATCCCGGATAGCGCCCGGGGGCAGCGGGGGAGCACGCCTCTAGGCAAGGACGGCTTTGTGGCGTACGGTCGCCGGAGGAGCCCTCGTCGGGGGTTCGGCCCCTTTCTGGAGGTTCGGAATGGCGCGCTACCGCAACTTCGACGGAGCCATGGGCGCCGGAACCGAGGTGCACGCGCTGCGGCCCGCACTCGACGACGTGCGGCTGCGCCGGGCCGGTCTGAAGGCGGCGCTGAGCGGTCTCGAGCTGGCGCTCGCCGCACCGTTCGCGAACCGGGTCGACTGGGTGATGCACGTGCGCGACGCGCTCGACGCGGTGCACGAGGTGTGGACGCGTCACATCGTGGAGACCGAGGCGCCGGGCGCGTTCCTCGACGAGCTCGTGACCGAGGCTCCGAGGCTGTCGACGCCGACCTCGCGTCTGCGCCGTGAGCACAGCGAGATCCTCGCGACCATCGTACGGGCGGAGAAGGAGCTCGCGGCGCCCCCGGCCGAGGACGAGGGCTATGTCGCGTGGGCCGAGGAGATGCGCGTCGAGCTCACCGCGCTCCTCGCGGCCCTGGCCCGGCATCGCCAGCGGGGCGCCGACCTCGTGTACGAGGCGTACGCGGTCGACCTCGGCGGCGGTTACTAGACGCGGCTACCAGACACACCTACTAGACCACGACGGCTTCTTCGTCGTCGTCGTCCTCGTCCTCGTAGAGCGCCTCGCCGCGGCGTAGGCGGGCCGCGATGTGCACGACGGTGGGGAGCTCGCGGCGAGTCGGTGTGTGGGCGGCGAGGAACCGGGCGACGCCCACGAGGATCAGCGCCGACTCTTCGGATCCTTCGGGCCACGCCGTGGCCTGGCGCACGCCCGCCTCGACGGTCTGGAACCAATGGAACTCGGCGTCTTCGACGATGAGCGCGCGTCCGAGCGCGGCGATCAGATCCGCTCGCGACCCGCCGGCTCGCAAGAAGCCGTACGCCTCGTTCGCGGCCTCGTCGATCATTCCCTGGGCGTCGAAGCAGCGGTTCATGGCCTCGATGCTGCCGTCCTTGGTCTGCGGGAGACGCGCGGCGGGCACGTTGAGGAAGCGGTCGAGATAGATGCGCAGCGCCGCCTGCACGGCCGCGCGGCGCAGCTCGGGCGTCGGGTTGCGGCGCAGCGCCTGGTGCAGCGCGTTCGCGGCCGTGAACGAGTGGTGCACCGTGTCCCAGTCGGCGTGGTCGTTGCGGGTGTGGAAGCGGACGATGCGCAGCGCGGCGGCGTAGGCGAGCGCGCGGCCGAGCTCTTCGTCGGTCGCACCCGACCCGCGCGCCTCGACGAGGGCGTCGGCGACGGCGACGGGTTCGTCGGCGAGCATCTGCCACGCGATCGCCCCGACGTCGATGCCGGCCGATTCCACCGGGCCCGGTGCTTGCAGTCGCGCGGCCGTCTCCGCCGCGAGCGCGACGAGGTCGTGCGGGTGGCGCCACTCCGAGAACTCCTCCGAGCGCTGCGCCCGCGTTGTCTGCGCGACGAGGGTCGGGAGCACGTCGGCGCGCGCACCGGGCCCGACGAGCTCGAGCGCCTCGAACGCCTTGTTCGTGAAGTCGATCGTGTGCCCGCCGTCGATGAATATGTGATCGGAGATGGCGGCGAACATCATCGCTTCGACGGCGGCCAGGTGCGATGGGTCGCTCAGGGCGGTTTCGAGCGTGCGCTCGGCCGAGTCGCTCGAACGGGTATCGACGAACCGGCGGTACCAGGCCGCGAGGCGCGACATGGGTACCGCTCGGGTGGGCAGCGGCCCGACGGCGAAACGCGGTGCTTGATTACCGGTGTCTCTCGCGACGAAGGCGAGACCGTGCACGAGCGCGAGCGCGCGGTCGTCGCCGTCGAGGTGCTCGAAGAGATTGGCCATCGCGACGAGCACGGTGAGGCCCGCGCCCCATCCCGCGCCTCGGTAGGTGGTGCCGAAATCGAGACCGGTGCGCACGATGTCGGCCGGGCTCACGCCCGCGTCGAGCAGGCCGAGCACCGACTTGGCGACGACGAGCGTGATGCCCTCTTCGAGGCCGTTGCGCAGGCGCGCCTGCAGGTGTGCGATCGGGTCGTCGTCGGCGCGGGGCTCGACGAAGACGTCGCCGTCGCGCACCTCGGCCGCGAAGCCGCGGGCGTCGTCGGCCCACATGTCGAGCGTGCAGCCCGAGACCAGATCGAAGCGGGCGTGATGCCAGTGACAGGTGACGAGGCCGGCCTCGACCGTGCCCTGGTGGAGGGGGAAGCCCAGGTGCGGGCACCGGTCCTCGATCGCGTACGCGGCGCCCTCGTGCCAGAACACCACGACCGGAACCGAGCCGACCTTGGTGAGGAGACGGCCGTTCTCCTGCAACTCGCCGAGCGACCCGGCCCGCACCCGAGAGATCGCCGGGGCGGGGGGTTGTGCCTGCTCGATCATCCGGATCCTTTCACAAGGTTTCTATTGCGATAATCTAGCTCTCGATGGACGACGTCAAGACGCGCCGCGAGATTCGTGTCCCGAACCTCGGTCCCACGAACCTCGCCCAGACGAATCTGGGTGTGACGAAGCGCCGGATCGTCGAGCGCCTGAAGCGGGCCGACGCCAAGGTGTCTGATCTCGCGCGTGCCCTGGAGATGACCGAGGCCGGCGTGCGTCAACATCTCGACGCGCTCGCCGACCACGGCCTCGTCATGTCGCGCACCGGCGCGGCCGAGGGACGTGGCCGCCCGCCCACCGTCTGGACGCTCACCGACCTCGCCCAGGATCTCTTCCCGGACCGCCACGACGACCTCACGGTCGAGTTGATCACCGCGGTGCGCACCGCGCTCGGCGACCAGGGTCTGGCCCGCGTCATCGACGCGCGCGGCGAGGTGCAGCGCGCCGCGTACGAGCGCGCGGTGCCCAAGCGCGGCCCGCTGCGCGCTCGCGTCGAGGCGCTGGCCCGCATCCGCACCCAGGAGGGGTACGTCGCCGAGGTCGTCGACGACGGGGAAGGTGCCGGTGTGCTGCTCATCGAGCACCACTGCCCGATCTGCACGGCCGCGGCCGCGTGTCCCGGTCTGTGCGGCTCGGAGCTCGCGCTGTTTCGCGAAGTGCTCGGGCCGAAGGTGTCGGTCGAGCGCACGCAGCACATCGTTGCCGGCGACCGTCGCTGCGCATACCGGATCGAGCCGGTCTCGCGCCGGCCGGCTACGCGCTGACTGCGTGTGCGACCGGGGCACGCGATCGGCGCGCCAGGTAGACGAGCAACGCGACGCAGCAGAACCCGTAGGAGTCCTTCAGGAGCGCGGCGAGGTAACCGGTCTTCAGCTCGTCGTGACCGAAGTAGGGCAGCCGGGCGACGAACAGCGCGGCGACGAGGAACGCGAGCGCGACCTGCGCGCGGTCTCGGCCGGCTCCGATGATGACGGCGATCGCGGGGACGACCCATACGAGGTGGTGGATCCACGAGATCGGCGAGACGAGAACGCCGACGAGTCCGACGATTGCGACCGCCCGTAGCTCGTCGCCGGCGCGGCTCGCCTCTACCGCGGCTCGAAGCCCGTAGAGGAACACGATCACGACGGCCGCGACCCAGAACACGCGCCACGGGCCACCGATCGCCCGCTGCAGGACGCCTTCGAGCGATTGGTTCGTGAAGAAGCTCGGGCTCGTCGGCTCGAAGATCTTCGAGTGGAAGAAGTCCCAGGAGTCGCCCGGCGTCACCACGAAACCGATCAGCGTCAGCACCCCGAACGTTGCGGTGGCCACGCCGGCCGCGCGCCGACGGCCGGAGAACCAGAGGTACGGGATGAAGATCGCGGGAACGAGCTTCACCGCGCTGGCGAGGCCCACCAGCACGCCGCGCGGCCAGCGCGGACGGGCGACCATGCAATCGAAGATGCAACAGGCCATGAGCGGGATGCCGACCTGGCCGAAGCGAAGGTGGTCTTCCACCGGCGAGAGGGCCGCGACCGCGGCGAGGGTGAGCACGAGGGCGAACGGAGCGGCGCGGCCGAAGCGGCGGACGAGAGGCGCGAAGCACACGCCGACGACGGCCGCGAGGACCACGATTGTCACCCCCGTCCAGGCCAGGTTCGCGGTCTTCTCGGTGAGCCCCGAGAAGGGCGCAGCGAGCAGGGCCGCGAAGGGCGGGTAGATGAACGGCAACGGCAGCCGGAGCTGGTCGTGCACATAGGAGCCGAACACGGACTGGCGGTGCAGGACGGCCCGGCCCGCGGCGCGATAGACCGCGAGATCCTCGAGGTCCCACTTGCGCACGTACGGGTGGAGCATCCACATCGCGCCGAGCACGCCGCCGGTGACGAGCAGCAGCGCACCGATCGTGAGGATCGCGCCGGGCACGTTCTCGGTGTTCGGCCCGCGCGCGCGTTGCGTCTCGACCCGGCTCACGGCCGGTCAGCCTAGGCGTCGGGATCTCGGCGCGAGGTCGCCCGGGTATCGTCTCGGGCGCATGGGCGACGCGGGCCAAATCACCGACGAAGGTGTCGGGCGGCTCCGCGCGCGCATCGGGGTACCCGAACCGCACCCGATGCCGCCGTACTACACGGTGCCGACGCACGACACGTTCCGCAACGTCGCGTTCGCCTATGGCGACGACAACCCGCTCTGGTGTGATCCTTCGTACGGGCCCAAGACGAGGTGGGAAGAATCGATCGCGTCACCGGTGCTCGTCGGCGGCGACACGCTCATCGGCGAAGACGAGATCGCGGCCGTCGCGCCCGAGCACGCGGAGCTCATGAAGGGCGACCCGCTGCGCGGCGTGCACGCCTTCTACGCGGCGAGCGCGCGCGAGTGGTGGTCGCCGTTGTTTCCGTTGCGCCGCGCGTACCGCCGCAACGCGCTCGTCGCCGCGCTCGACAAGGCCAGTGAGTTCGCCGGCCGCGCGATTCACGAGTGGACCGCGCAGGTGTTCCGCGACGAGACCGGCGCCCTGCTCTCGGGCCAGTACCGGCTGATGGTCCGTACCGAACGGGAGAAGGCCCGCGCCCGCAAGAAGAACGACGCGATCGCGATCGGGCCCTACACCGACGACCAGATCGCCGTCATCGACGCCCAATACGCGCGGGAGCGGCCCCGCGGCTCGGAGCCGCGCTGGTTCGAGGACACTCACGAGGGCGACGAGGTCGGGCCGATGGTGAAGGGTCCACTCACCGTCACCGACATCGTCTGCTGGCACACCGGGATGGGCATGGGGCTGTACGGCGTCAGACCGTTGCGGCTGGGATACGGCAATCGGATGCGCATCCCGCGCTTCTTCCATCGAGACGACCTCAACGTCCCCGACGTCATGCAGCGCGTGCATTGGGATCCCGAGTTCGCGCGCCGGTCGGGCAACCCGACGACCTTCGATTACGGTCGCATGCGCGAAACGTGGCTGATCCACCTCTGTACCGACTGGATGGGCGACGACGCGTGGTTGTGGAAGCTCGATTGCGAGTTCCGCCATTTCAACTACGTAGGCGACACCCAATGGCTACGGGGTCGCGTCACCCGGGCGTACCTTGCGGCGGGCGACCGACCGGCCGTCGACGTCGAGCTCGAGGCCGTCAATCAGCGGGGCGTGGTCACCACACCGGGTCACGCGACGATCCTCCTGCCGAGCCGCGTCCACGGCCCCGTGAAACTGCCCGATCCGCCCGGCGGCGCGCGCGACCTGCAGGGCGCGCTCGTCGCGATCTCCGAGGAGTTCACTCGACGATGAGCCTCGACGCGACGAGTGACGACCGCGGGGTGCTGACCCTGCGGCTGAACCGGCCCGAGACGCGCAACGCGATCGACGACGAGACGATGCTCGGGCTGATCGCGGCGATCGAATCGGCCGGTACCGACGATCGCGTGCGCGTCGTCGTGCTCGAAGGCGCGGGCGAGCACTTCTGCGGCGGCGCCGATATCATCGCCCGCAACGCGCCCGCGGATCGCAAGCCGCGTGCCGGCAGCATCCAGCGCCGGCTCCCGACCCAGGCGCACCGTTTGATCCCGTTGTTGTGCAGCGTGCAGGTCCCTGTGATCTGCAAAGTGCGCGGTTGGGCGGCCGGGATCGGATTCCAGATCGCGCTCGCGGCCGATCTGACGTTCGCGGCAGACGACGCGCGCTTCTGGGAGCCGTTCGGTGAGCGCGGCTTCACGCCCGACAGCGGGGCGACCTGGCTGTTACCGCGGCGCGTCGGCGAGGTACGCGCGCGTGAGTTGCTGTTGTTGGGGCGCGCGCTCACGGGCACGGAGGCGGCCGACTGGGGCGCGATCCATCGTGCCGTGCCCGCGCCGGCGCTCGACGCGGCGGTCGACGACGCGGTCGGACGGCTGGCGAGCGGGCCGACGGTCGCCCTCGGCCTGACGAAGTGGCTGCTCGGC
>DATCCI010000218.1:0-2766 GCA_036511415.1 Acidimicrobiia bacterium | reverse complement strand
CACCCGCGCCGAGAGCGTCGCCGTTCCCGATCAATCGCCTTCGACAGGGTGTACGGGATCCGCAGCGCGACCGCGTGCCGTTCCGGTTCCGGGCGAGACGTCCGGCCAGATCGCGCTCGGAGGCGTCAGCCACGGCTACCTCCTGTCGGTGCCGAAGGGATATGTCTCCAATCGGCCGACGCCGCTCGTGCTCCTCTTCCAGGGGTTCGGTGCGGATGATCGCTCCATCGCGACGCTGACGCGGATGCCGGCGGAGGCGGAACGTCGTGGGGTGATGGTCGTGACGCCCGATGGTCCCGATCACACTTGGCAGTTCAGTGGAAACGGAAGCGACGCCGCGCACATCGATGCTCTCCTCACCCGCGTCGAACGCTCCACGTGCGCGGACCTTCATCGCGTCTATGTCGCCGGCTTCTCGGCGGGCGCGGCGTTCGCGATCTTCTACGCGTGCGCGCGACCCGGTCGCGTTGCCGCGGTCGCAACCGTCGCCGTCGACTTCATACTCGGATGCACGCTCCGCCTACCGATCCTCGCGTTCCACGGAACCGACGACCCCGCGGTTCCTTACACGAACGGGGCCATCGGCGTGTCGTTGCCCGGGGTCAAGGTGCGGGGCACGTTGCTCAACATGGGTGACTGGGCGCGGCTCGACGGGTGCAGGCCCGATCCGTCCACCGACAAGGTGGGGACGCAGGTGATGCAGACGACCTGGCCCGGCTGCGCGGCCGGCACGAGCGTCCAGCTGTACACGATCGAACACGGCGGTCACACGTGGCCGGGCGCAAATCCGAAGAGCAGCCCGATGTTCACCACCCAGCAGATCGACGCGACCGCCCTCATGCTCAGCTTCTTCGCACAACATCACCGCTCGTAACCGTCGAAGTCGCTATCGCTTGGCGACGTCGGTGTGCTCCAGCAGCTCGGAGAGCTCGGTGTCGATGTCGTCGTCGGCGACGCCTTCGATGTGCACGTTCGGAAGCATGCGGGCGAGGCCCCGTGGAAGCCACCAGTTGGCGTTGCCGAGGAGCTCCATCGTCGACGGGACGAGGATCATGCGAACGAGGGTCGCGTCGATGAGGATCGCGGCGGCCAGACCGAGGCCGAACTCCTTGATGACGAGCTCGCCACCGAACACGAACGACCCGAAGACGCACACCATGATCGCCGCCGCGGCGGTGATGACGCGCGCGGTCTGCGCGAGCCCGTCGGCGACGGCCTGCGCGTTGTCATGCGTCTTGTCGAACTCCTCTTTGATGCGGCTGAGGAGGAAGATCTCGTAGTCCATGCTGAGCCCGAAGATAACGGCGAACATCATCATCGGGATGAAGCTCTCGATCGGACCCTTCTTCCCGATCCCGATGAGCCCGGCGCCCCAGCCCCACTGGAAGACGGCGACGAGCAGTCCGTACGCGGCGCCGATCGAGAGGACGTTCATGATCACGGCTTTGACCGGGACCACGAGGGATCGGAAGACCGTGAGCAGCAACAGGAACGAGAGGCCGAGCACGACCAGCATGAAGATCGGGAGATGCGAGCCCAAGAACGCGGCGAGGTCCGAGAACGTTGCCGTGGTGCCGCCGATGTGCACGATCAGACCGGTTCCGGCAGTGGCCGCCGGGATCACGCGATCTCGCAGGTCGTTGATGAGCTTGACCGTGTGTTGGTCCTGCGGCCCGGTCGTCGGGATGACCTGCATCACTGCCGCGGTGCCGGACGGTCCGAGCCGGACCGGTGTGACCTCGACGACGCCCGGGACGGCCGCGATCGCGTCGTGAAGGGCGCGGAGTGCGGTCGCGGCGTGCGGGTTCGGTACTTCGACCGCGACGAGGAGCGGACCGTTGAAGCCGGGCCCGAACCCTTGGCCGAGGAGGTCGTAGGCCGCGCGGGTGGTGTCGGACTTCGGGTTGTTGCCGGCGTCGGAGTTGCCGAGCGTGATCGAGAACACCGGAAGCGCGAGCAGTACGAGAACCACGAGACCGGCCAGCGCGAACGTCCACGGGCGGCGTTGGATCAGCCGGCTCCACCGGTAGGCCACGGTGGTGCGTCCGCCGTTGGTGCTGCGCTTGGTCCAGGGGAGCGCGAGCTTGTCGATGTTGTGTCCGACGAAGCCGAGCACTGCCGGAAGCAGTGTCACCGCCGCCAACATCGTGAGCACGACCGCGAGTGACGCCCCGACGGCGAGCCCGCGCACGAACGAGAGTCCCATCGCGAACATGCCGAGCAGCGAGATCACGACCGTGGATCCCGCGAACACCACGGCCTTACCGGAGGTCGTGACCGACTTGACGACCGCGCGTTCGGGATCGAGGCCCGCGTGGAGACCCTGGCGGTAGCGGGTCACGATGAAAAGCGCGTAGTCGATCCCGACACCGATGCCGATCATTGCCGCGAGAATGCTGGCGAAGCTCGGCATCGAGAACACGTTCGCGAGCAGGGTTACACCCGCAAGCCCGACACCGATGCCGAACAGCGCGGTGAGGATCGGCAGACCCATCGCGAGCACGGAGCCGAACGCGATCAGCAAGATGACGATTGCCGCGAGAATTCCGACGACCTCGGTCCCGCCCGGCGGCTTGCGGCTCTGGAACATCGTGCCCGACAGCTCGACGTCGAAGCCCGGCACCTTGGCGGCAAGGGCGACGCTCTTCACCCGGTCGGTGGTCACGGTCTTGAGCGAGTCGATGTTCGCGTCGAAATTGATCTGCGCGAACGCGACGGTTCCGGCCCGTGAGATCTGGCGTGCGCCCCCCGCGTGGTACGGGCTCG
>DATCCI010000217.1:0-5059 GCA_036511415.1 Acidimicrobiia bacterium | reverse complement strand
GGCCGCCGGCGACAGTGCCACCGAATCTCCGTTCGCGGCGCGAGAGATACCTTCGGACGTCGACACCGTCCCCGAGGGCGTAGACGCGCCTGCCCCCAGCGAGGTGACCGAGCCGTCGGATGACCGTCCGTCGCGCCTGGTCCGCATGGTCAAGAGTTGGGGATTGCCGGAGGCGGTCCTCGCGGCTCTCGTCACGCTGTGGTCGGCCGAGTTCATTCGGCTGCCGATGTTGCGCTACGACCGCTTCGGTACCTTCGGGTTCGACCTCGGCATCTACGACCAGGGCACCTGGCTCCTCTCCCGGGGCAAGGACCCGTTCGTGACGATCCGTGGGCTCGAGCTCTTCGGTCATCACGCCAACGTCTTCTTGTTGCTGCTCGTGCCGTTCTATTGGCTGGGCGCGGGACCGGTCTTCTTGCTCGTGGTGCAGGTCCTGGCCCAAGCGAGCGGCGCGATCGCGATCTTCCTGCTCGCGCGCGACCTGTTGCGGTCGAAATGGGCCGGCGTCGCGCTCGCGGCCGCGCTGCTGCTCAACCCGACGTATCAGTGGCTCACGTGGGAGTTCTTCCACCCGGACGCGGTCGCGATCGGACCGCTGCTCTTCGCGTACTGGACGGCGCGCAACAAGCGCTGGGGATGGTTCACGTTCGCCGCGGTTCTCACCGTCATCTGCAAGGAGGATCTCGCGCTGGCGGTCGCGGTGCTCGGTCTCGTCATCATCCTGCGCGGCGACCGGCGCCGCGGCGCAATCGTCGCCGTCGCGTCGTCGATCTATTTCTACTTTGCCACGCGCGTGCTCATCCCGGCCGAGAACGGGATCGGACCGTTCTACGACAGCTTCTTCGGCGATCTCGGCAAGACTCCTACCGAGGTCGCCTTCAACGCCGTGCGCCACCCGACGAAGACCTGGCAGCTCGCCAGCGCGAAGGACCGCAAGACCTGGTACTGGAACATGTTCGGCCCGTGGGCGTTCGTTCCCCTCTTCGACCTCCGGGTGCTCGCCGTCGCGGCGCCGACCATCTTCGTCAACATCGTCTCCTCGTTCCCGTACACACGCGACTATCGATTCCACTACTCGGCGATCGTCATCGCCGGTTGCGCGGTCGCGACCGTCGAGGCGATCGCGTGGATATCGAACCGGTCGACCCAGCGGCTGGCTACGCAGTCGTCGATGGTTTCGATCGTGCTCGTCGCGGCGCTGGTCGCGAGCGTCACGCTGGGCTGTGCCCAGTATTCACGGCACTATCACGACGGTACGTGGCCCCTCGCGGCCGACCCGACGGTGGGGGTCAAGGCGGCGGCGGTCAAGTCGGTGCCCGCGCAGGCCTCGGCCAGCGTCGCGTACAACATCGACACCCACATGACCCACCGGGCCGCGATCTACGAGTTCCCGGTGCCCTGGTGCAACATCAACTGGGGCGTCCGGGGCGAGCACCTGGACGATCCGGCAAAGGTGGAGTACCTCGTGCTCGAGCGCAGTCTCATCGGCGATCCCCGCGACAAGGCGCTGCTCTCGGACCTCCTGTCCAGCGAGTTCACCGTCGTGTCGCAGGTTTCGACGCAGGACCAAGACGTCCTCGTGGCCAAGCGAGTTCGCCCGCCGGCGCGTCCGCTCGGCATCCAACCACCCCCGGGTGAGTGTTACGCCCGCCCCGCGCTCAACGGCTTCCAGCCCGACCTGAAATCTGCAGGTTGACAGCGTCCGCAACCCCCGGGGCCGGCCTGGATGGCAGGCGGGTTGCCGAGTTGCTAGCATCATCGGGCTCTCCGGGCCGTACATCGCGACCCGCCGCGTTGCCCTCCCCGGCCTCGGGTGCGACGCGACATCAACCGAGGCCCGCGTAGGCCCCGTTTCCGGCGGAACCGCGCGGCACAACCGAGATCACGCTCCGCCCGGACACTCCGAGCGGAGCGTTCGCGTGGGCGCGGAACTGCAGCACGCCCGACGAGTGCATCGCACCGGAGTCGACAATGGCGAACAAAGGGATCCTGGGCCGAAAGCTCGGCATGACCCAGGTCTTCGACGAGGGCAACCGGATCGTCCCGGTCACCGTCATCGAGGCCGGGCCCTGCCGCGTGGTCCAGATCAAGACCCCGGAGCGCGACGGCTACGCCGCGGTGCAACTCGCCTTCGGCGAAACCAAGCCGCAACGGCTATCGAAGCCCGAGCTCGGCCACCTGAAGGCGGCGAACGCCGACCCCACGAAGTACCTCGCCGAGCTGCGGGTCGTCGACCTCTCCGGTTTCGAGCTCGGTCAGATCGTGAAGGCCGACGTGTTCGCCGCAGGCGAGCGGGTCGACGTGACGGGCATCAGCAAGGGCCACGGCTTCTCCGGCGTGATGAAGCGTCACAACTTCTCCGGCCAGGGCGCGTCGCACGGCAATCACAAGAGCCACCGGGCACCGGGTTCGATCGGCGCCTGCGCGACACCGGCGCGCGTCTTCAAGGGAATGCGCATGGCGGGCCAGTTCGGGAACGTGCGCACGACGACGCTCAACCTGCAGGTCGTCGAAGGCGACGCGGAGCGCAACCTGCTGCTCGTGCGCGGCGCGGTTCCGGGTGCCGCCGGCGGCATCGTCTTCGTGCGCAACGCCGTGAAGTCGGGGGTGAAGGCGTGAGCCTGAGCCGAGCGACCGCGAGCGGTCAGCGAGCAGCGAGGCGGGGCCCGAGCGGCCCGGTCCGCAGGACCGAGAGCGGGAAACGATGACGTCATTGACCATGAAGACCGCGGCGGGTGCGGACGCGGGCACGGTCGAGCTGCCCGACGACATCTTCGGGATCGAGCCCAACGTCGCGGTGATGCACCAGGTGGTGACGGCGCAGCTCGCGGCCAAACGTGCCGGTACCCACAGCACAAAGACGCGTGCCGAGGTGCGCGGCGGCGGTGCGAAGCCATGGCGGCAGAAGGGGACAGGCCGCGCCCGCCAGGGTTCGATCCGCGCGCCGCAATGGCGCGGGGGCGGGGTGGCGCACGGCCCCAAGCCGCGCGACTACTCGCAGCGCACGCCCAAGAAGATGGTGCGGCTCGCGTTGCGCTCGGCGCTGTCCGACCGCGCGGCGGAGTCGAAGGTCATTGTGGTCGACGACTGGGCGATCGACGCGCCGAGGACCAAGGACGCGGTGAAGCTGCTCGAGGCGATCGGCCTGCGCACCAAGGGCGAGCGCGAGGCGCGCGTCCTCGTCGTGCTGTTCCGTACCGACGAGGCGGCGTGGAAGTCGATGCGCAACCTCGGCGAGCGCGTGCAGATCGTCCTGCCGGAAGAGTTGAACACCTACGACGTGCTCGTCAACGACTGGCTCGTGCTCTCGGAGTCTTCGCTCGAGACGGTGGTTGCTCGCCTCGCCGGCTCGAGGCGGATCGAGGGTGGCGACGATGAGTAAGGACCCGCGCGACATCATCATCAAGCCGGTCGTGTCGGAGAAGTCGTACGCGGGCTACGACCTGAACGTCTACACGTTCATCGTGGCCCCGAACGCGAACAAGATCGAGATCCGCAACGCGGTCGAGCAGCTGTTCGTGCGCCGGGTCGAGAAGGTTCACACGATCAACCGCAAGGCCAAGCGCTCGCGCAACCGCAGCACCGGCGCGTACAACACCCCCGCTCGCCAGAAGCGGGCCATCGTCACCCTCGCCGCCGGCGAGGAACGCATCGACATCTTCGGGAGCTGACGGTGCCTATCCGCAAACGCAAGCCGACGAGTCCGGGACGCCGGTTCCAGACGTCGTCCGACTTCGCCGAGGTCACCAAGACCAGGCCCGAGAAGTCGCTGACGAAGCCGAAGCCGAAGTCGGGTGGCCGCAACGCGTACGGCCGCATGACCGCGCGACACCGCGGCGGCGGTCACAAGCAGCGGTACCGCATCGTCGACTTCCGACGGAACAAGGACGGCGTGCCCGCCAAGGTCGCGGCGATCGAGTACGACCCCAACCGCAACGCCCGTCTCGCGCTGTTGCACTACCTCGACGGCGAGAAGCGCTACATCATCGCCCCCCAGGGTCTCGACGTCGGCGCGATGGTGCAGAGCGGCCAGGGCAGCGAGATCCGAGTCGGCAACGCGTTGCCGCTGCGCTACATCCCCGTCGGCACCACGATCCACAACGTCGAGCTCAAGCCGGGTGGCGGCGCCAAGATGGGCCGCGGCGCGGGAACCGCGATCCAGCTCATCGCCAAGGAGGGCATGTTCGCGACGCTGCGTTTGCCTTCCACCGAGATGCGGCGCGTACCCATCGACTGCCGCGCGACGGTCGGTTCGGTCGGCAACAGCGAAGCCGGCCTGATCTCGGTCGGCAAGGCGGGTCGCAACCGCTGGAAGGGCAAGCGTCCCCACACCCGCGGCGTCGCGATGAACCCGGTCGATCACCCGCTCGGCGGCGGCGAGGGCAAGAGCTCCGGCGGCCGGCACCCGGTGTCGCCGTGGGGCAAGCCCGAGGGCCGCACCCGCAAGAAGGGCAAGTCGAGCGACAAGCTCATCATCCGCCGGCGTCGTACGCGCGGCGCACGGAGGTAACCGTGCGGATGCAGCGAAGCCAAGGATGGCGTAGCGAAGGAGCCATGTAACCGTGCGGATGCAGCGAAGCCAAGGAGCCATGTAACCGTGCGGATGCAGCGAAGCCAAGGATGGCGTAGCGAAGGAGCCATATAAGTGCCTAGGAGTTTGAAGAAAGGTCCGTTCATCGACGACCACCTTCGCGAGAAGGTCGACGCCATGAACGCGGCCGGCGACCGAAAGGTCATCAAGACCTGGTCGCGTCGCAGCACGGTCACGCCCGACATGGTCGGTCACACGCTCGCGGTCCACGACGGTCGCAAGCACGTGCCGGTATACGTCACCGAGGCGATGGTCGGTCACAAGCTCGGCGAGTTCGCGCCGACGAGGATCTTCCGGTATCACGCCGGCCAAGAGCGATCGAGTCGGCGCTGATGGCGAACGTCAACACCACCAACGGGAGCCCGACCGTGCGCGCCACGGTCCGGTACCTCCACACGTCGCCGTACAAGGTGCGCCAAGTGCTCGACCTCGTGCGCGGGCTGCCCGTCGGCGACGCGGAGCGCATGT
>DATCCI010000216.1:0-2396 GCA_036511415.1 Acidimicrobiia bacterium | reverse complement strand
TGACGATCACCGAGCGGGAGGAGTGGGGCGACCCGCGCGAGTCCGGCGCGTACGCGCGCATGAAGGCGTACTCCCCTTACGACAACGTGCGCGCGACCGCCTATCCCGCGCTCCTCGTGACGACCGGGCTCAACGACCCGCGCGTCCAGTACTGGGAGCCTGCGAAATGGGTGGCGAAGCTGCGCGAGCTGTCGACGTCGGAGAGCCCGATCTACCTGCGTACCGAGATGGGAGCGGGCCACGGCGGCCCGTCGGGACGGTACGACGCGTGGCGCGACGCGGCGATCGTGCTCGCGTTCGTGTGCGACGCGCTGGGCGCATCCAGTTGAAGCTGCACACCGCCGACGGGCTGAGCCTGGAAGCCGAATGGGCGCCGTCCGCCAACGCCCGCGCGATCGCGGTCCTCTGCCATCCGCACCCGCAGTACGGCGGCACGATGCGCAGCATCGTCGTCTCCGCCCTGTTCGAAGCGCTCCCCACGACCCGGATCGCATGCCTGCGCTTCAACTTCAGGGGGGTCGAGGAGAGCCAGGGGACGTACGGGGAGGGCCGCGACGAGCCGCTCGACGTCCTGGCCGCGCTCGATGCCGCGTCGTCGGCGGCGGCGGAGGCGCGCGTCCGCGGGCCGCTCGCGCTCATCGGCTGGTCGTTCGGCGCCGACATGGCGCTCGGAAACGACGACCCCCGCATCGCGGGCTGGGTCGGGATCGCGCCGCCGTTGCGCTTCGGAACCGATCGCGCCTACGACGCCGTCGCGCACGACGCGCGCCCGAAGTTGCTCGTCCTCGCGGCGAATGACGAGTTCCGCCCGCCCGAGGAGATCGAGGCGGCGGCGAGCACGTGGGCATCGACGCGGGTCGAGGTCGTCTCCGGTGCGAGCCATTTCTTCGTGGGTCGAACCGAGCAAGTGGTCACGCTCGCACGCGACTTCGTGAACGGGTTGTGACGCCGGGCGAGCGGACTACGAGACGCGCAGCGTGCCGGCCGAGAGGCCGTGCGTCGCGAGAAAGCTCGATCTCCGTTCGATCGCCGTGTGCCATACCGCAAGATCCGATTCGTACGAAGCCCGATCGCCGTCCTCGTACGCATGCTCGAGCTCGTCGAACGCGGCGTCCTCGGCGTCGAGCAGGCTCCGGTAGCGGAGGAAGAAATGGTCGTCGACTGCGCCGACGCTTCCGGGGAGGCTTACTCCGCCTCCGAGGTAGTGAGGTTCGGCCATGGGCACCTCCTACGCACGTGCCGGGCCCAAGCCCGAGCACTCGGTAGGCGTGACGGTACTCCACCCCGGCCCCGCGTGGTACTACCTGAGGTCACCGTTTCGTCACCGGCTGTTTACGGTCGTCTGACGGCGCCGGTCAGGGCCGGACGACGAGACCGCGCCCGCCCAGGTAGGCCTTCGCCTCACGGACGGTGTGCTCCCCGAAATGGAAGATGGAGGCGGCGAGCACCGCCCCGGCCCCGCCCGCGGCCGCCCCTTCGTAGAGGTGTTCGAGGGTCCCGACCCCACCGCTGGCGATGATCGGGACGTCGACCGCATCGCCCATTGCCTGCAGTAGCGCGATGTCGTAGCCGCGCTTCGTGCCGTCGCGGTCCATCGACGTGAGCAGGATCTCGCCGGCCCCGAGCGCGCAAACCCGCTCGGCCCAGGCGACCGCGTCGAGCCCGGTCGGGGTGCGGCCTCCGTGCGTCACGACCTCCCATCCGCCGTCGCCGCGCCGTCGGGCGTCGATCGCCACCACGATGCACTGTGCTCCGTATTCGTTCGCGCCCGCGCGCACGAGATCGGGATCGTCCACGGCCGCGGTGTTGAACGAGACCTTGTCGGCGCCGGCCCGCAGCAGCCGGCGCGCGTCCTCGACGCTGCGCACGCCGCCGCCCACGGTGAACGGGATGAAAACCTGCTCGGCGACCTGCTCTACGACGTGCACCATCGTGTCGCGTGCTTCGCTCGACGCGGTGATGTCGAGGAACACCAGCTCGTCGGCGCCTTCCGCGTCGTAGCGCGCCGCGAGCTCGACGGGATCGCCGGCGTCACGGATTCCGACGAAGTTCACACCCTTGACGACGCGACCCGCGTCGACGTCGAGGCACGGGATCACGCGGACGGCGAGCACGCGGCGATCCCCTCCTCGACCGTGAAGCGGTTCTCGTAGATCGCCCGACCGACGATCACGCCCGCGAGCCTGCGGTCGAGGAGCCGCAGGTCGTCGAGGGTCCCGACCCCACCGCTCGCGATCACCGCCACGTCGACGGCGTCGAGGAGAGCACGGTACGGGTCCGCATTCGGACCAGCGAGTGTGCCGTCGCGGCCGATGTCGGTCGAGATGATCGCGGCGACGCCCGGCCGCGCGAACCGTCTTGCGAGAGTGATCAGATCGAGACCGGTCGACTCGGTC
>DATCCI010000215.1:0-10533 GCA_036511415.1 Acidimicrobiia bacterium | reverse complement strand
TCAAGACACCATCGGCAGGCGCGGTGCTCCGCAAGAGGCAATCGCGCCGATCCGATCCTGTGAGCCGCACCGGTAGCGTCGCGCGCCGTGGACGCGCACACCCGAGCCGCGGCCGTCGCCGTCGAGCGCGACGCGCAAGAGCTCGGCGACCGCGCGATCGACGATCCCGATCCGCGCGTACGCGCGGTCGCGATCGCGGCCCTCGTGCGCACCGCCTCGCGCCGCGTGAGCGCACCGGTATGGCGACGCGCGGCGCACGACACCGACGCGCGCGTGCGACTCCGGGCGGCCGAGGTCGCGGCGAAGCTCGGTCGTGCCGCCTCTTGTGCCGTGCTCGTCGAGCTGCTGGGCGACGACGACGCGTGGGTCGCCGAAGCGGCTGCGTACGCGATCGGCGAGCACCCCCGTCCGTCGCATGCCGCGATCACGTCGGTGGTACGCGCCGCGACCCGCCATCCCGATCCGCTCGTGCGCGAGGCCGCGGTGGCGGCGCTGGGCGCGCAAGGCGACCCCGGGACGCTTGCCGCGGTGCTCGCCGGCTGCGACGACAAGCCCGCCATCCGGCGTCGTGCAGTCCTCGCGCTCGCCGCCTTCGACGGCGACGAGGTCGAAGCGCGGTTGCGCCTCGCCTTGGACGATCCCGACTGGCAGGTTCGCCAGGCCGCCGAGGACCTCCTCGGCGTCACCGATCGAGGCCCGCCTACTCCATGAACCCGCCTACTCCATGAACAGCTCGCGCAGGCTGTCGAAGCTCTCGAGACACCTGCCCGCGCCGAGCACGACGCATTCGAGCGGCGCTTCGACGAGGTGCACCGGCAGGTCGGTCTCTTCGCTGATGCGACGATCGAGGCCACGCAGCATGCCGCCGCCGCCGACGAGGTGGACGCCGTTCATGATGAGATCCTGCGCGAGCTCGGGCGGCGTTCGTGCGAGGCAGGCGATCACCGCATCGCAGATCGCCCGGAGCTGCTCCTCGATCGCACCGCGGACCTCCTCGGGCACGAGCATGATCGTCTTGGGGAGACCCGACATCAGATCGCGGCCCCGAACCTCGGCCTTGAACTCGTCGTCGATCGCGGACGCCGAACCAATCGCGAGCTTGATCTCCTCGGCGGTGCGCTCCCCGATCGCGATTCCGTACTCGCGGCGGACGTAGGCCTGGATCGCGGCGTCCATGTCGAAGGAACCGACCCGCAGCGCTTCGAGCGCGACGACGCCGCCGAGCGAGATCACCGCGATCTCGGTGGTACCGCCGCCGACGTCGATGACCATGTTGCCCATGGGTTCGTGAATCGGCAGCCCCGCCCCGATCGCCGCCGCCATGGGCTGTTCGAGCAGGTGCGTCTGGGCCGAACCCGCACGGCGCGCGGCCTCCAGCACGGCGCGCTTCTCCACGTGGGTGATGGCCGAGGGAACGCAGATGAGCACGCGGGCGCGCGACATCCGGTTGACCCCGGCGCGCTGGAACAAGAGGCGGATCATCCGCTGCGTGATGTCGAAGTCGGTGATCGCGCCGCCGCGCAACGGTCGGACCGCCACGATGTAGCCCGGCGTCCGGCCGATCATCTGCCACGCCTCTTGTCCCATCGCGAGAACGTCCTGCGTTCGACTGTTCAGAGCGATGACCGTCGGCTCGTTCAGGATGATGCCGTTGCCGCGCGCGTAGACGAGAGTGTTGGCCGTACCCAGGTCGATCGCGAGGTCGCGCGGCAGCTCAGCTCGCCTTTCACTCGGACCGGCGGCGGGACGGTGTGTCGGGCGCCAGCGCGCGCAGGTTGCGCTCGAACTCGTCGATGCTGTGCTCCATCGAGTTCGGGCGCCGGTTGCGAAGCAACACGACGCTGATACCTACGACACTGCCGAGGACCGCGATGAGCAAGAAGGCCACTCAGCGCTCCGACGCCGACGCGACCGGACGACTAGCCGTTGGGTTCGTCGAACGGATCTCGTGCTGCTCGACGGCCCAGTCGGAGCCGCCCGACCAGTGTTCCTGCTTCCAGATCGGCACAGATTGCTTCAAGGTGTCGATCGCGAACTCGGCCGCGGCGAACGCGTCGCCGCGATGCGGCGCCGACACCACGACGACGACGGACACCTCGGAGAGCCGCAGGTCGCCGACACGGTGCAGGAGCGCGATGCGCGCGACGTCGGGCCAGCGATCGCGCATCTCGGCCGCGATGCCGCCCAGTGCCCGAACGGCCGGACCCTCGTAGGCCTCGTAGGTCATGGCGACCACGCCGGGGCGACCCTCGGCGTGATCGCGTACGACACCGCTGAACGAAACGACCGCGCCGGCCGACGGCACCGCCGCCCATTGCGACGCGGCGGCGGCCGGCAAGGGCTCGTCGGTGAGCGCGACCCAGTCGCGCGCGTCGGGTATGGGCCGGAGCACGGCGACCAGTCTACGGAACGACCCTCGGCGCACGCCTGCCCGCGGTCGCGCCCGGCGAGTGCGTCGGTACACTCGCTCGGCGATGGGGCCAGGCGACCGCCACGAGGACGAGCCCCTCGACGAGCACCACGAGGGACCAGACGAGGAACTCGGCGAGGAACCCGACGACGAGCGCGCCGGTGCCGCAAGTCCCCTCCCCGACCCGCTCGACCGGGTATGGCTCCACCCGACGGAGCTGTCCGTGCTCGGCGCCGCGTTCGCTCCACCGCAGGCGCACGGCGGCCGTCACCGGTCGCTGCCCTGGCTCACGCCGCTTCTCGCCGGCGCGGCCGGTGCCCTGCTCACTGTCGCCGTCCTCGCAGTCACCGGATCGTTCGATCGAGCGCCGTCGCCGGATGCGGCTTCTCCCGCCGGCGACGCGACCACGACCCGGACACCTACCGCGATCGAGGCGCTGACCCGGCTGAGCCCGTCGGTCGTAACCGTGCTCGCGCACGACGCACAGGGCACGCGGCGCGGCTCCGGCGTCTGCGTGCGCCACGGAACCCAGCTCCTCACCAGCACGCGCGTCGTCGGCACCGCGAGCACCGTGCAGGTCGTCACGGCCGATGGTCGCC
Organism: Acidimicrobiia bacterium; assembly: GCA_036511415.1. Taxonomy (GTDB): domain Bacteria; phylum Actinomycetota; class Acidimicrobiia; order IMCC26256; family PALSA-610; genus PALSA-610. The sequence goes on along the minus strand of DATCCI010000215.1, from coordinate 7,524 downwards.
AACACACGGCCCGGGTTGCCGGGCGTGACCCGATAACGGATCTCGTGCTGCTCGACGTGCAAGACGGCGCGGACGTCCCCGCCGCGCAGCTCGCCGACCACGCGCCCTCCACCGGATCGCCCGTGTGGCTTCTCGGAGCACCGACGTCAGGCGCGAAATCGCCGTGGATGAGTGGCGGCATGGCGTCGTCGAACAACGCACTCGTCGTGAGCGATCTCGGCCCGAAGACCGGCGGTCTGCTCGAAACCGACGCCGAGAGCACCACCGTGGCGATGGGCGGGGCGCTCGTCGACGGGTCGGGATCGGTCGCCGGAATCGTCCTCGGGCACGTCAACGGGAGTGCAACGACCTACGCGGTGTCGATCAACGTCGCGGTCGCCGTCGCTCGTCAGCTCGACGCGACCGGTGTCGCCCAGCACGGAACGTTGGGTGCGCGCGGCGTCGACACCGCCTTCGGGCCGATGATCGTCCAGATGCCGAAGGACGCGCCCGCCGCCCGTGCGGGCGTGCACGTCAGCGATCTCGTCGAGTCGATCAACGGTCGCGCGGTCGAGTCGATCGGCGATGTGACGGCGCTCGTGCGCAGCCTCGATCCGGGCCGGACCGTGACGATGGCCCTCCGCCGCGGAACGAAGGCGGTCGAGGTGCGCGTCCGCCTCGGCGCGACACCTGGATGAGCCGGGCGGATGAGGGCGACGAGGTGCCCGGACGCTGAGTCTCCGGGACCCGACCGAACGCGCGAGCATGGGACACATCCCGAGTGAGGAGCCGGCCCTGGTGACGCAAGCTGACGCGTTGGACGATCTGGATCGCGAGCTGCTGAACGCCGTCCAGTGGGACTTTCCGCTCGAGGACCGTCCGTTCGCCGTGCTCGCCGAACGCCTCGGTGTGGACGAACCGACCGTACGGGCCCGCGTCGCAAGGGTGAAGGAGTCCGGCGTGCTGCGCCAGCTCTCGGCCATCTTCGACACGCGTGCGCTCGGTTACTCGTCGGCGCTCGTCGCCGCCAAGGTCGATCCGGATCACATCGACGCCGCCGCCGCGGTGATCAGCGAGCACCCCGGCGTCAGTCACAACTACAAGCGCAATCACGAGTACAACCTCTGGTACACGGTCGCGGTGCCGCCCGGCGATTCCCTCGACGAGCACATCGACGTCCTGCACCGCGAATCGGGCTCGCGCGTCACGCGCACCCTGCCGACGATCAAGCTGTACAAGATCGGCGTCAAGCTCGACATGACCGGAAAGACCGCGGCCGACGCGAAGGTGCCGGTGCTCGAGCACGAACGCCCCGAGCGCAAGGCCGAGATGCCCGCGCCCGACCTCTCCGATCTCGAGCTCGCAACCATCCGCGTGGTGCAACACGACCTCGCGAACGTCGAGCGACCGTTCGCCGTGTACGCCGAGCAGATCGGTTCGGGCGCGACCGAGGCCGACGTGTTGCGTGTCCTCCGATCGCTGAAGGAGCGCAAGCTCATGCGCCGCTTCGCCGCGGTCATGAACCACCGCAGCGCGGGGTTCAAGGCGAACGCGATGGGCGTGTGGGCCGTGCCGGAGAACCGGCTCGACGAGATCGGGCCGCAGATGGCGGGCTTCGCGGCGGTGTCGCACTGCTACCGGCGCCCCACCTACGACGATTGGCCGTACAGCGTCTTCACGATGGTCCACGGCCGTACCGCGCGCGACTGCGAAGCGACGATCGAAGCGATCCGCGCCGAGACCGGCGTCGACGAGTACTGCCTCTTGTGGTCGGTGAAGGAATACAAGAAGGTGCGCCTCGAGTACTTCACGCCCGAGTGGAACAACTGGTACGCCGAGCACACGACGCACGCGTAGTCCCGTTCGCGTCGACCTGCACGAGTAGGTGCGATCGCCTCAAGCGCGGCTGCTCCGCTCGCGCCGGCGGGTCAGGAACCACGTGCCCACCACGGCACCGGCGGTCACGGCTCCGGCGCCCGCCAACCAGGGAAGGAGGCTCCGGTCGGGCGCGCCACTCGCGAGGAGGAGGGCCTCGTCGTTCGAGTGGAGCGGCTTCCAACCCGCGCGTTTGAGGCGATCGTTCGCGACCACGAACGGATGCACGAGGTACGGCACGAGTGCAGGCGGCGCGTCGCCCACCCCGCTCGCCCAAGTGACGGCGAGCACGCGGGTCGCGAGCTGCAGCGGAAGCGCAGGGATCAGGCCGCTCGGGAGCAGCGCCCGGGCCTCCTCGTACGCGAGCCAACCGTCGGCCGCGACGTTGTAGGCGCCGTCGAGATCGATCGCGGTGCTCAGCTCGAGCGCGGCCGCGGCGTCGTCGACGTGGACGACCTGCACGGGCGGTGTCGCGCCGCGCACGCGAACCGGCGCACGGCCCGTCGCGACCGCGGCGAGCAACGACTGCGCGCCCGCACCGACGATCGGCGCGATACGCAGCCGCGTCGCCGTTCGCCCGGTTGCGGCACTCGCCCATTGCACGAGCAGGCGCTCGCACTCGCCGTCGACGATCGCCGGCAAGTACGCGGGGCTCGGTCGCAAGGGCGCGTCCTCGGTGATCGGCACCGGGTTGTTCGCCCACGCGCCGTAGACCGCGGTGCTCGACGGCCTCACGATCTTCCTCACACCGGTGGCCGTCGCCGCGGAGAGCACTCGGCGGGTGCCGTCGACGTTGACGCGCGTGAAGAGCGCGTCGTCGAGCAGCGGGCCCATCGCCGCCGCGAGGTGCACGATCGCCGACGCGTCACGCAGGTAGGGCCGTAAGTCGGCACCGAGCACGTCGACCCGGTGGAATTCGAGCTTGCGCGCGCGGCGGGCCGGGTCGCGGATGTCGAGACCGACGATCCGGTCGACGTGCGGGCTGGCGTCGAGCAACGGCAGAAGCCGTTGTCCGAGGAAGCCCGAGACGCCGGTCACCGCGACGACGATTCCATCGGCCATGGTCCATAGACTGGCGTAGTGAGCGACGTTCCCCAAATGGGGGAAGGCTTTCCGAACCCGTTCAACCCGTTCGACCTCGATCTCTCCGAGATCATGCGGATGCTGCAGTCACCCGGACCGGTGAACATGGAAGTCGCGCGCCGGACGGCGGAGTCGATGGCGACGATCGACATCGAGACGGGCCAGCAAGAGCCCGAGCCGCCAATCGGTCCCGAAGCGGCGCGCGCACTCGACGACGTCGTTCGGGCGGTGCAGCTGATGGTCACCGAGGCGACCGGCATCTCGGCCGCGCTGACAGTCCCCGCCCGCAGCGTCGACCGGGCCACCTGGTCGAGCCTGACCCTGACCGGGCTCGAACCCGTGCTCGGCGCGCTCGCCGCCGCGCTCGGCCGCACGGATCCGACTCCCGACGCGGAGATCGGCGCGCCGAATCCAGCCGCGTTCTCTCCCGACATGTTGTTCGCGATGATGATGCCGCTGCTACTGGGCGGGTGGGCGGGTTCGATGATCGGCCTGCTCTCGCACCGGGCGCTCGGCCAGTTCGACCTGCCGCTCCCCCTCGACGGCGCGCCGACCTTGCTGTTCATCACGCACAACGTCGAGGCCTTCGCGCACGAATGGTCGCTGCCGCTCGACGAGTTGCGCTACGAGCTGGCGTTACGCGAGGTGGTACACGGCGCGCAGCGGGCGGTGCCGTGGGTACGCGAGCGACTCCTGCGGTGCGCGTCCGCGTACGTCGGAGCCTACGAAGTGCAGGCCGAAGCGATGGAAAGCCAACTCGGTGGCTTCGACCCGTCCGATCCGTCCTCGATGGAGGCGATCGCCAACCTCACCGACCCCGACGTGCTGCTCGGAGCCATGCGCAGCGACCGGCAGAAGCCGCTCCTCGCGGAGCTACAACGCTTCGTGTCGGTCCTCGAGGGTTACACCGACGTCGTCGTCGAATCGATCGGCGAGCGCATGGTGACTTCGCACGGGCGTCTCGACGAGGCACTGCGCCGGCACCGGCTCGAGCGCGGCGATGCAACCGGTTTCGTCGATCGCCTCCTCGGGCTGGAGCTGGATCGCGGCCACTACGAGGCCGGCGTAGCGTTCTGCCAGGGCGTGATGGACCGCAGCGACGGCAGCCTCGACCAGCTCAACCGCATCTGGTCGGATGCGTCGATGGTGCCGACCGAGGCCGAGCTCGCCGCTCCCGGTCTCTGGCTCGCCCGCATCGATCTGCCCGAATCGCCGTGATAATCGAATCGCCGTGAAGACCGAGTCGGCGTGAAGATAGGCGTGCTCGGTGCGGGTGTCATGGGGAGCGGCATCGCCCAGGTGTGCGCGCTCGCCGGCTTCGACGTCGCGTGTCACGACGTCGACCCGGCCGCGCTCGCCGAGGCACCCTCGCACGTGACCGCGGGACGCTTCGGTCTCGACAGTGCCGTGGCGCGCGGGAAGGTGACGCGCGAGGAGGCCGACGCCGCGTTGGCGCGTCTCACGTTCACGCCGGCGCTCGAGGCGGCGGCCGCGACCGATCTCGTCATCGAAGCCGTCCCCGAGCGGCTCGAGCTGAAGGTGCGCGTGTTCCGCGAGCTCGACCGGCTCGCGCCACGGGCCACGATCCTCGCCTCGAACACCTCCGGACTGCCGATCGCGGCGCTCGCGGCGGCGACCGACCGGCCCGATCGCGTCATCGGGTGGCACTGGGCATCACCGGCGCCCGTGATGAAGCTCGCCGAGATCGTCGTGACCGCGGAGACGAGCGCGGCCACGATCGCGAGCGTCACCGACGCGGCAACCCGGTGCGGCAAGCGTCCGATCGTCGTGAAGGACAACCCGATGCAATGGGGGTTCGTCGCGAACCGGGTGTACTTCGCAATGGCGCGCGAGGCGCAGCGCGTCGTCGACGAGGGCGTCGCCACGCGCGCCGAGATCGACCAGCTGATGATGGACTGCTTCCGCTGGCCGAGTGGCCCCTTCGGCATGGTTGCGGGCGCGGGCTCGGGCTGGACCTGAACGAGGCGCCAGAAACCCGAGGTTCAGAAGCCTGAAGTTCAGAAGCCTGAGGTTCAGAAAAACGAGAGCAGCGCGGGGACCGGCGTGGCGAGGAACATCGCGTCGGCGAGTGGGAGCACCTCGGGGCGCCGGACGTCGAGCCGGCCGGCGTCGGCGAGCTCGCTCCAGCGGTTCCCACCCAGCGCGCACATGCCCAGCACCCTCGATTCGCAGACGAAGTCGGGCGCCTCGGTAGTGGCAACACAGCTCGCGCCGTCGGAGGCGGCTTCGACCGCGATCGTCGACTGCGCACCGTCGGGCGCATGGGTCTCGATGACCACCCGTCCCGGAACGGTGTAGCTGCGCGCGCGCAATACTGCGAGAGGATCGAGCGGCGCGAGCCACAGATGGTCGTTGAGGTAATCGACACGCACCCGCCGGCTGTCGACGACGATGTGGCGGAGCGGATCGTCGATCGGAAGGTTCGACGCGGTGACCGTGCCGATCAGATCGACGCCGAACACGTAGCGCCACAAGTGGATCCACGTCGCGGGGGATTCGGCCTGCATGTCGATGATCGACAGGTGCCGATCGGGAAGTCCACCGATCCAGTCGCCCCTGATGTCGTAGACGACGTAACCGTCGTCGCGACCGTGCGCGTCGGCGTGAACCGCGACGAAGCCCGCCTTCGCGCGCCCGAACATGAACTCCCAGAACACCTGCGGCCACCAGAAGTCGGGCCGGGTCACCATTCCGGCGCGTGTCCCGCGGGACCGTTCGTAAACCGCCGGCAACGCGATCTCGGCCTCGGCGCGGGAGACGACACGCGTCCGGCCGTCGTCGTCGTCGTCGGGTCGCGCGAACGCGATCCGGGAACGTTCGGCGACGACCCCGAGCCGCCACGCCGCGACGCCGTAACCGAAGCGTCCGTAGATGGAACCTTCGGACGCGGTGAGAATCGCCGCCGGTTCGCCGCGCGCGCGTGCGTCGTCGTGCATCGCCGCGATGAGCTGCGTGAGCACGCCCCGCCGGCGATGCGTGGGCAGCACCGAGACCCAGGACACGGCCGCGGCGGGAAGGAACGCGCCCCCCGGCATCGTGAGCTCGAACGAGTAGGTCCGCGAGACTCCCACCATGTGGCCGGCCTCGAAGGCGACCCGCGTACGTTCGAGCTCGCTCGTCGACCAGGTGGTCGACGCGTCCGGACGCGGCGGTTCGCCTCCGAAGCCACGCTGGTCGGCGATCAGGAGATCGTCGAGCTCGCCCAGCTCGACCGCACGGATCTCGAACGACATCCGCTTGTTCTAGCCCGACGGCGGCGAGAGCGGTTGCCTATTTCGCGGTGCGGCCCGGCGGAAGGCACCCACGTACGACAGGCCGGCGAACAGCAGAACGACCGCGACGATGAAGATGCCCCCGCGCCCGCCGCCGGGAAAGACGACCGCACCGACCCCTCCCGCCACCCAGACCAGCTGGAAACGGGTCTCGAACCGGGCGAAGGCGCGACCGCGCACGGACTCTGCACCGTCGCGCTGGAGGAGGCTGTCGAACGCGACCCGCCCGCACGCGGTCGCGGCGGCGACACTCGCGGCCGCCGCGACGAGCGACACGCGGCCGTAGTCGCGTGCCGCGAACACGAGCGGTATCGCCGGGGCCAGCAAGGCGCCCGCGAGCATCCATTCCTCGCGCACCTTCTTCCGCAAGAACGGCGCGATGACCGTTCCGAGCCCGTTGCCGACGGCACTCGCGATGAGCACCACGCCGAAGACCCATGCGGGCTCGTGCGCTCGCTTCAACGCGAACGCCGCGAAGAACGTGAAGAAGCCGACGACGGCGCGCAACAGCCCCATGGCGGTTCCCGCGATGACGATGCTGCGCGCGTGGAGGGCCTCGCGTTCGTCGACCGTCTCCCCGGTCCCGACCCGCGCGGCCCGGGGAATGCCGAACGCGCACAGGGTGCCGAGGACGAACACCACGGAGCCGGTGCGCAATACCCACGGCGCGCCCACGATCTTGAGAATGGCCGCCGCGATCGGAGCCGCCACCGTTGCGCCGAGCACCGCGATGATCGCGAGCCGAGAGTTCGCGAGTACGAGCTCGTCGTGCGAGTCGACCACCGCGGGAACGAGCGCGCTCTTGGCCACTGCCTGGCCCTTGGACAGAACGAGCGCACCGAAGGCGAGTGGGTAGAGCAAAGGGCTGTCGATCTTGTTCGCCATCAGCAAGCAGAGGACCGCGCGCCCGGCCATCGACGCGGCCACCATCAGCCGACGACCGCTCCGCGTGCGATCGAGGAACGGACCGAGCACCGGCGCCACGACGGCGAACGGCGCCATCGTCAGCAGGAGGTACAGCAGCACCTTCGGCCGCGCCGCGCCGACGCCGACGTCGAAGAAGAGCGACCCCGCGAGCGACACGGTGACGAAGACGTCGCCGGCCATCCCGACCGCGTGAGCCATCGCGAGCCGGGCAAACGGCGTGAACGTCGTCGACTCGAGGCGGGCGCGTGTATCCGTAGCCCGCCATGGTACGACGCCGGTGCCGCCCCGACCCGGGGAAGTTCACCGAACGCGGCCGGCCGCGCGCCCGCCCGGAAGCGCACCCTCCGCGGACCCCGTACGATTGACC
>DATCCI010000214.1:0-3142 GCA_036511415.1 Acidimicrobiia bacterium | reverse complement strand
CAACTCGAGCTCGCGCAAGGTACCGGTGACCTCCTTCGCGGCGAGCGGCAACTCGACGGTGACCGAGACGACGAGCTGTGACACGCCGGTCTCGTGCATGAGCGTGATCGCGTCTCGAACGGGCCGATCGGGCGTGATGAGCACGAGCTCGGGCATCGCCTTGCCCTTGGCCGCCAGCACGTCGCCCGCGACGGCACCGTCGGCGCGCAGGAACCCCATGTGGTACATCCACGCGTCGGTATAGATCTTCGAGAGGTAGCCGCGCCCCGAATCCGGTATCAGCACCACCACGACGTCGTCGGCGCTGCAGTCGCGCGCGACGGTCAACGCCGCGTGCACGGCGGTGCCACCCGATCCGCCGATCAGCAAGCCTTCGTCGCGCGTGACCCGCCGCGCGGTGAGGAACGCGTCGGCATCGCTCACCTCGATGACCCGGTCGACGATCGCCGGGTCGAACGTGGCCGGCCAGAAGTCCTCGCCGATCCCCTCGGTGAGATACGGGCGACCGGTACCGCCGGAGTACACCGAGCCGGACGGATCCGCGCCGACGATCTGCACGGCCGGATTCTGCTCCTTCAGGTAGTGACCGACGCCGGTGATCGTGCCTCCGGTGCCGATGCCGGCGACGAAGTGCGTGACGCGGCCGCGTGTCTGTTCCCAGATCTCGGGACCGGTGGTGTGCTCGTGGGCGAGCGGGTTGGCCGCGTTGGAATACTGGTCGGGCCGGAACGCGCCGGGCGTCTCCCGTACCAGTCGCTCGGCGGTCGAGTAGTACGAGCGCGGATCCTCGGGTGGGACCGCGGTGGGGCACACGACGACTTCCGCCCCGTACGCGCGCAACAGCGCGACCTTTTCGTCGCTCATCTTGTCGCTCATCACGAAGATGCAGCGGTAGCCGCGCTGCGCGGCGACGATGGCCAGACCCGAGCCCGTGTTGCCCGACGTCGGTTCCACGATCGTGCCACCCGGTTTCAGCAACCCGTCGCGCTCCGCGGCGTCGATCATCGCGACGGCCACCCGGTCCTTGACACTCCCACCCGGGTTCGTCGTCTCGAGCTTGGCGAGCAGCGTGCACTGCACGCCCTCGGCGCCGCTCACGCGCGGCAGACGCGCGAGCGGGGTGCGGCCGACGAGGTCGAGGATCGAGTCGGCCGCGTCGATCGGGGCAAGCGCGTCGGCCATGTGCCGACGCTACCCCCGGGTCGAGCAGGCGGCGCGTTGCGAATCGTCGAGGCCGATGCGCCCCCGGCGCGGTTCCCTACACTCCTTCGCCGTGACCGACGTTCCGCCGCCCCCGGTGCCCGCTCGGCAGTACGGGCCGCCGGGGTCGTATCCGATGCCGCAACGGTCGGCGGCCGACCGGGTACGCGACGCATGGCAGTCACGGGGTCAGTCCGACTACGTCTTCGACTTCGCCTCGGCGTTGGGCTGGACGATCCTCACGTGCGGCTTCTACGCGATCTACGTCGTCTACCAGCTCGTCCGACGATCCCGCGACCACAACCTGCGCCGGATCGAGATGCTCGACGCGGCAACGACGTTCGCGTGGGAACAGGCGCAGGCCCGGGGTCTCGCCGACGAATTACGGCCCGCGTTCGAACGCATCGCTCCTTCGATGGCGACGCTGCGGGCCCTCGCCGGGGAGTTCCGCGACCCCACGCTGTGGGCCGTGATCGCGTTCGTCGCCCGCGGCGTCGCCGAGGTAGTGACGTTCATCCTGCTCGACCGCGATCTCGTGACGCACGACTACGCGGAAGGCGCCATCGAGCACGAGCTCGCGGACATCTACTCTCGGCTCGACGCACCGCTCGCGCTTCCCGATCCGGCCCGGCTCAAGCAACGTCACGACTACGTGGGCCGCGTGATCGCGACACTCTTGACGTGCGGCATCTACTCGTTTTGGTGGGAGCGCGACGTGATGGTCGAGACCAACCGCCATTTCCGGCAGAACTGGATCTGGGAGGACGATCTCGCGACCTCCGTTCAACAGCTCATGCGGACTACGTAGAGGAATCGCGATGGTGCAACGCCACGAATTCTCGGTCGAGCTGAGCGCGCCTCCCAACGAGGTGTGGGAAGTGTTCTGGTACCGCGCGCCCGACCGTCCGCAACCGAAGGACGTCAAGACCCGCATCGAGATCCTGCACCCGGGTGACGACGCCGGCAACGGTCTCGTCCGGCACTGCTACTTCCCCGTGCCGAAATGGCTCATGTCGGGTGGCGTCGGCCAGTCGTGGGAGTGGCTCACCGAGGTGAAGCCGTTCGAGTCGTGGCGTTACGACGCAGTCGGGAAGCCGTTGTGGTCGCGAGCGACCGGTTGGACCCGGCTGACCGATCTCGGCGACGGCCGAACGCGCGTCACGTTCGTCGAGGAATACGAAGCGTTCAACCCGATCATGCGCGTGCTGTTGGAGAAGAAGGTGCACGACCGCCTCTCGCGCGACAACGACACGATCCTCGCCGCGCTCGAAGGTGGCTTGCGCTGGCACCGGAAGCGGCGCGCCCGGGAAGCGGAGGCGCCGGGGCGCGCGGCCGGGAATTGACGGTCCGACTCTTCGTCTACGGCACCCTCGCGCCGGGCCACGAGGCGTGGCCGGTGCTCGAACCCTGGGTCGTCGGTGGCCCGACGGCGGATGCCGTGGCCGGTTGCCTGTACGACACCGGCCGCGGCTACCCCGCCGCGACGCTGGGAGACGACAGCGCCGCGACCGAAGGGGAGCGAAGCGCGGGAGACGACAGCCCAGCGACCGGAGGGAGCGGAGCCCGGAGTCGACCCGAACAGGTGGAGTCGACCCATAAGAGTCGCGGGAGCCTCGTGCACGGGACCGTCGTGACCCTCGACCCCGACCGCGCGCCCGCCGCGCTCGACGCCCTCGATCGTTACGAGGGCCACGAGTACGCGCGCGTCGCCGTGCGCACGCAGGCGGGCCTCGAGGCGGTCGCCTATGCCTGGGTCGCGCCGCTGACCACCTGCCGGCCCGTTGCGGGAGGCCGATGGTCCGACCCCGCACCTAGCCTGCACACCGTGACCGACCAGTCCTTCGCTCGCGCGTGGCAGACTGTCGCCGCGCTCGCGCCCGACCGCACCGCCCTCGTCTGTGGAGAGCGGCGCCTCACGTTCGCGGAGTTCGACGACCGGGCC
>DATCCI010000213.1:0-2794 GCA_036511415.1 Acidimicrobiia bacterium | reverse complement strand
CCGACGCGATGATCCGCGCCAGCGGCTTGATGCCGAGCTCCTTCGCCCTCGAGTCGCTCATCACGACCACCGCGGCCGCACCGTCGTTGAGCGGGCACGCGTTCCCCGCCGTCACCTTGCCGTCGGGACGGAACACCGGCTTCAAGGTCGCGAGCTTCTCGACCGTCGTTCCGGCGCGCGGGCCGTCGTCCTTCGCGACGACGCTGCCGTCGGCGAGCGTCACCGGCGTGATCTCGCGCTCGAAGAAACCGTTCTCCTGATGCTCGACCGCGAGTTGCTGCGAGCGAGCGCCGAACTCGTCCATCTCCTCGCGGCTCACACTCTCGGCCTCGGCGACGTTCTCGGCGGTCTGGCCCATCGCGATGTAGACGTCTTCCAGCCCGCCGCCGGGGATCCAACTCGGCTGCCCACCCTCGGAACGCAGCTTCGTCCGCTCACGGGCCGCGTTGAACTTCTCGTTGACGGGTCCGCCGTCGGCCATGCCGTTCATGAACCGGCTGACGGTCTCGACTCCCCCCGAGATGAAGACGTCGCCTTCGCCGGCCTTGATCGCGTGCGCCGCCATGCGGATCGTCTGCAGCGACGACGAGCAGTAGCGGTTCACCGTGACGCCCGGCGCCTCGATCCCCGCGAGGAGCGCGGCGACCCGGGCGACGTTCGTCCCCGCCTCGCCCGCGGGCTGGCCACAGCCCCAGATGACGTCTTCGACCTGCGCGGGATCCAGGCTCGGAACCTTGGCGAGCACGGCGTCGATGATCAGAGCCGAGAGGTCGTCGGGGCGGCACTCCACGAGCGAGCCCTTGTTCGCACGCCCGATCGGCGTGCGGGCGGTGGCGACGATGACTGCTTCGGGCATGTTCCCCTCCGGATCGCGAGCGACGGCTGGAGCACGCTAGTCCTGCGGAGGGACATCGCGCGAATGGCGGTAGCGTGCGCGGGTGGCCGTCTCCGCACACGTCGCCGAGCACCACAAGAGTCACCGTGCCGGCTGGTTGCGCGCCGCGGTCCTCGGTGCGAACGACGGCATCTTGTCGGTCGCCGGACTCGTCATCGGCGTGGCCGCCGCCAACACCTCGCGTTCCACACTCGTGACCGCGGGGCTCGCCGGCCTGGTCGCCGGCGCGCTGTCGATGGCGGTCGGCGAGTACATCTCGGTCAGCTCGCAGCGCGACGCCGAGCAGGCCGATCTGCGGGTCGAAGCCGAGGCAATCGCGGAGAACCGCCGGGCGGAGATGCACGAGCTCGCGAAGATCTACGAGGAACGGGGCGTGGAGCCCGGCCTGGCGCGGCTCGTCGCCGATCAGCTCATGGCACACGACGCGATCGGCGCCCACGCGCGCGACGAGCTCGGGATCTCCGAGGTGATGGTCGCGCGTCCGCTACAAGCCGCGTCGACGTCGGCGGCCGCGTTCACCCTCGGCGCCCTGGTTCCCGTCCTTGCGGTCACCCTTTCCACCAAGACCATCCGCATCGGGCTGACGGCCGCCCTCACGATCGCCGCGCTGATCGGCCTCGGTGCCATCGGCGCGCAGCTCGGCGGCGCGCCGCGCGGCCGCGCCGCGCTGCGGGTCGTCACGCTTTCCGCGCTGTCGATGATCCTCACGTACGGCATCGGGCGGCTCGTCGGCGCGAACGTCTAATCAATGCGGCGCAGCTCGGCGCGGTAGCGCGCCCAGTTGCGGACGTACTCCTGCGCGGGATGGGTGATCTGGTCGGGCCGGACCGCGCCGTCGCGCACGCGCGCCGGGACGCCCAGCGCCATTGCGCCACTCGGCACCTCCATCCCGTTGGGAACAACCGCTCCGGCGCCCACGAGCGCGCCGGAGCGCACGATCGCGCGGTGCAAGACGATCGATCCCGTACCGACGAGCGCGCCGTCCTCGACGGTGCAGCCTTCGAGGTGGGCGAGGTGCCCGATCGTGCAGTCGTTCCCGACGATCGTCTCGAGCTCGCGGGTGCAGTGGAGCACCGCACCGTCCTGGACGCTCGTACGCTCTCCGATCACGATGCCACTCTGGTCACCGCGCAGTACCGCCTGCGGCCAGATCGTCGCGCCGGCTCCGATCACGACGTTGCCGATGATCGTGCAATCAGGATGCACGAAGGCACCGGAATCGATGCGGGGTTCGATGTCGCCGAGGGCGTAAAGGGTCATGCGCACTAGTTTGGCGGGAATGGACGTCGACCTGCATGTGAAGGAAGTCGCCCAACAGGGCTACACCGTCGTCGAGAACGCGATCGAACCCACGCTGATCGACGAGCTGACCGATTCGCTATCGCGACTCGAACAGTTCCTGGAGGTGCGGCCGTCGCCGAATTCGTTCGAGGGTCACAAGACGCTACGGATCTACAACCTGCTCGCGTACGACGACCTCTGGCAGCGCGTGCCCGTACACGATCACGTGTTGCCGATCGTCGAGCGGGTGCTCGATCCCGGCTGCCTGATCTCCTCGTTGTCGTCGATCGACATCCTCCCGGGCGAGAGCGCGCAACCCATCCACGCCGACGACCAGCTCATCCCGTTGCCGAAGCCGCACCCGCCGACGGTGTGCAACTCGATGTGGGCAATGACCGACTTCACGCAGGCCAACGGCGCGACCCGGCTCGTTCCCGGAACCCATCTCTCCGACCACAGCCCCGACTACGGCGCCGAGTACGAGTCGATCGCGGCCGAGATGCCGAAGGGCTCGGTGCTCATCTGGCACGGGAGCCTTTGGCACGGCGGCGGGGCGAACACCACGAGCGAACCGCGCATCGGCATCGCGATGAATTACTGCGCGGGCTACATCCGCCA
>DATCCI010000212.1:0-4994 GCA_036511415.1 Acidimicrobiia bacterium | reverse complement strand
GGGGATATGGACTGATGGCTGATCGGGGAGATGCACTGATGGACGTTCGCAACCGGCTCGCGATCGCGCTCGACGTTTCCGATCTCGATCGCGCCGAGCAGCTCGCCAAGGAGGTCTCGCCGTGGTTCGGCGTCGCCAAGGTCGGTCTCGAGCTCTATTCCGCCGCCGGCCCCGAGGCGATTGCCCGCATGCGAGCGCTGGATCTCGAGGTGTTCGCCGACATCAAGCTGCACGACATCCCGACGACGGTCGGGCGGGCGGCGCGCGTCCTCGGGCGACAGGGCGTGCGCTACCTGAACTTTCATGCCGCCGGAGGAGTGCAGATGTTGCGCGCCGGTGTCGAGGGTCTCGCCGAAGGTGCGCGCGACGCGGGCGACGCGCGCGCGATACCGATCGCGGTCACCGTGCTGACGAGCGATCCCGACGCGCGCGCCTTCGATGAACGCCTCGCGCGCGCGGTCGAAGCGGGCTGCGGCGGTGTCGTGTGCTCGGTCGAGGAAGTCGAGCGCGTGCATGCGCTACGACCCGACTTCCTCACCATCGTTCCCGGGGTTCGATTCGCGGACGGTGCGCTTCACGATCAAGCACGCGTCGGTACGCCTGAACACGTCGCGCGTGCCGGCGGAAACCTTCTGGTGATGGGACGCGCGGTCACGGGCACCGACGACCCGCGCGCGGCTGCGCAGCGGGTATCCGACGCGGTTGTGAACGCGCTCACGGGGAACTAGCGCGAGAACGTCGTCCACGCAAGCCGTCGACCAGTTGCGACCGGGCGAAGTCTCGCTATGCTGCATCGCTGCTGATTCGGAAGGTCTCAAACGTCCCCGGATCGATCGTTCGCAACACGTCGTCGCGCGGAGGAACAACATGGCGAACCCGCCCACGCTCACACCGGAGCAGCGTCAACTCGCGCTCGAGAAGGCAGGCGTTGCTCGCCGCCAGCGTGCGGAGGTGAAGGACAAGCTCAAGATCGGCTCGCTTACCTTGCGCGAGCTGTTCGATGCGGCCGAGCGCGGCGACGAATCCGGCGACATGCTCGCCAAGCTGAAGGTCGTGAGTGTGCTCGAGTCGCTGCCCGGCGTCGGCAAGGTGCGCGCCCGACACATCATGTCGGAGCTCGAGATCTCCGAGAGCCGGCGTTTGCGGGGGCTGGGCACGAACCAGCGTCGGGCGCTGCTCGAGAAGTTTGTCGGCTGACGGCGACGGCGCCGACGGCGAGAGCGCCGGCACGGCTGAACGCGGTCCGGCCCGGCGTGGCGTCCTCCTCGTACTCGCCGGTACGTCGGGCGCGGGCAAGGGGACGATCGGTGCTCGGCTCCGGGCATCCGACCCCGCGCTGCACTGGTCGGTCTCGTGGACGACCCGGGCGAAGCGCGCGGGCGAGGTCGAGGGCGTCGACTACCACTTCGTGACGCGCGCCGAGTTCGAGCGGCTGCGCGACGCCGGCGGTTTCCTCGAGTGGTTCGAGGTCTACGGCGACCTGAAGGGAACGCCGTTGCAGTACGTCGTCGAGGAGCTGGAGGCGGGTCACGACGTCATGGTCGAAGTCGACGTCCAGGGCGCCCTCGCGGTCCAGCAGGCGCTGCCCGAGGCGCTGCTCGTGTTCGTCCGGGCGCCGAGCCGGGAGGAGCAACGGCGGCGCCTCCAGGCCCGGGGGAGCGAGACCGACGAGTCCATCGCCCGGCGCCTGGCCCGGGCCGAGGCCGAGGAGCGGATCGGGGCGGACGAGTTCGACGCGGTCGTCGTGAACGCCGACGTCGAACAGGCGGTCCGGGAGGTCGCTGCTATCCTGAGAGCCCGCCGCGACCGCGCCGGCCCTCCTCACGGAGATCCTCCTCACGGAGATGAAGGAGCCTGATGGCTGAACGCCGCCCCTCGCTCATGGAGCCTCGGATCGAGACGCTCATGAGCAAGGTCGATTCGAAGTTCACGCTGGTCACGCTCGCCGCGATGCGGGCCCGCGAGATCAACGACTACTACAACCAGCTCGGCGAGGGCCTCGGCCGGATCGTTCCGCCCCAGGTCACGTCGGTGTCGCGCAAGCCGCTGTCGATCGCGCTCGAGGAGATCTCGGCCAACAAGATCGTCTACGAGCGCGTCGAGGAGACCGAAGAGGATGCCGACGAGGGCGCGGAGGTCGAGATCGTCGACTCCACGCCCGACGCGTCGGCCTGACCGGGCTCCGGCCCGAGCGAGTCCCGGCGTCCGATGCCCCGAGTCGTGCTCGGTGTTTGCGGCGGCATCGCCGCGTACAAGGCGGTCGACGTGTGCCGGCGGCTCGTCGACGCCGGCATCCACGTCGCGCCGGTCCTCACCGATGATGCCCAGCGCTTCGTCGGCGCGCTGACGTTCTCGGCGCTCGCGTCCGAGCCCGCGCGCACGTCGCTGTTCGACGGTCCCGAGCCGATCCCGCACACCCGGCTCGGTCAGGGCGCCGACCTGATCGTCGTGGCACCGGCCACGGCCAAGCTGCTCGGCAAGTACGCCGCCGGCATCTCCGACGACCTGCTCACCGCCACACTGCTCGCGACCCGGGCCCCCGTGCTCGTGTGCCCCGCGATGCACACCGAGATGTGGGAGCACGCGGCGGTGCAGGACAACCTGGCGACGTTGCGGCGCCGGGGCGTGCACGTGCTCGACCCCGAGGACGGACGCCTGGCCGGGGGCGACGTCGGCGCCGGTCGCCTCGCCGACCCGGCCCGCATCTGCGAGGTGGTGCTCGGGCTCCTCGCCGCAGGCCGCCCGCTGTCGGGTCGCCATGTCGTCGTGACCGCGGGGGGAACGCGCGAGGCGCTCGATCCGGTGCGCTACGTCGGGAACCGGTCGTCCGGCAAGATGGGCCACGCGCTGGCGAACGTCGCCGCTCGGTTCGGCGCGCAGGTCGTGCTCGTCACGACCGCGCACCAGCCGGTCGACCCGGGCGTCGAGGTCGTGCGGGTGGAGAGCGCGCAGGAGATGCACGACGCGGTCATGGGCCGTTTCGCCCCGTCCGACGCGGTGGTCATGGCCGCGGCCGTCGCCGACTTCCGTCCCAAGGCACCGTCGATCCAGAAGCTCAAGAAGGCCGACGGCGTGCCGGAGCTCGTCCTCGAACCGACGACCGACATCCTCGCCGCCCTCGGGCGGGCCAAGGCGCCCGGACAGGTCGTGGTCGGTTTCGCGGCCGAGACCGAGCGATTGCGGGAGCACGCGGCGTCCAAGCTCGCCGCCAAGCGGGTCGACCTCATGGTGGCCAACGACGTCGGCGTGCCCGACGCGGGTTTCGAGGTCGACACCAACCGGGCGTTGTTGTTGAGTGCCGACGGAGACGTCGAGGAGACCGGGCTGCTCACCAAGGAGCAGCTGGCGGGGATCGTTCTGCGACGGGTCGCGGCAATGTTGGGTGGGCCGGCGAACGGTCCATCCATCTAGCATGCGCGGATCGAGGGCGCCGAGCCCCCGGCGGAGGAGTGAGGTTCGTGAGTAGGCACACGTTCACGTCGGAGTCGGTGACCGAGGGCCATCCGGACAAGATGTCGGACCAGATCAGCGACACCGTGCTCGACGCCGTCCTGACCGAGGACCCGTACGGTCGCGTCGCGTGCGAGACGTTGGTCACGACCGGACTGTGCGTCGTCGCGGGCGAGATCAGCACCAAGGCGCACATCGACTTCTCCCGCCTCGCGCGCGACACGATCTGTGAGATCGGCTACACCGACGCCGCGTACGGCATCGACGGCAAGACGTGCGGCGTCATCGTGTCGATCGACGAGCAGTCGCCCGACATCGCGATGGGGGTCGACAAGGCGTACGAGCAGCGGGTCGGTACCGGCGACGTGTACGACGAGGTCGGCGCCGGCGACCAGGGGATGATGTTCGGGTACGCGTGCGACGACACCGACGACCTGATGCCCATCCCGATCTGGCTCGCCCACCGGCTGGCGCGGCGCCTCACCCAGGTGCGCAAGGAGGGCGTTCTCGACTTCCTGCGGCCCGACGGCAAGACCCAGGTCTCGGTCGAGTACGAAGACGGCATCCCGCGCCGGCTCGAGACGGTGTTGATCTCCACCCAGCACGCGCCCGGCGTCAACATCGACGCGAAGATGAAGCCGGCGTTGATCGAGCACGTCATCCGGCCGTCGTTGCCCGCGCAGTTCGCCGACGACGACTTCGAAGTGTTCGTGAACCCGACCGGGAGCTTCGAGCTGGGCGGGCCGCACGCCGACTGCGGGCTCACCGGTCGCAAGATCATCGTCGACACCTACGGCGGCATGGCCCGTCACGGCGGAGGCGCGTTCTCGGGCAAGGACCCGACCAAGGTCGACCGCTCGGCCGCCTACGCGGTGCGCCAGATCGCCAAGTCGGTCGTCGCCGCGGGGCTCGCCCGGCGCTGCGAGGCCCAGGTCGCGTACGCGATCGGCGTGGCGCATCCGATTTCGATCATGGTCGAGACGTTCGGCACGTCGGAGATCTCTCCCGACAAGCTGGAGGCGATGGTGCGCGACGTGTTCGACATGCGCCCCGCGGCCATCATCGAGCGGCTCGACCTGCGCCGCCCGATCTTCAAGCGCACCGCGGCCTATGGCCATTTCGGTCGCACCGAGGGCGACGGGTTCACGTGGGAGAACGTCGTGCCCTACGCCGACGAGTTGCGCCGGGCGGCGGGCTAGTACGACCCGATCCGACACCTTGGCTCGAGTCTGTCGCGTCCTCCCGGACGTCACCGCGGTCGATCGCGCGTTCGACTACTCGGTTCCGGACGCGCTCGACGGGTTGGTGAAGGTCGGTGCGATCGTGCGCGTGCCGTTGCACGGAAGGCGCATGCGCGGCTGGGTGGTCGAGGACGCGGTCGGGCCCGGCGGGCCGACGGGAACGCTGCTCGACGTGCTCGCGGTGGTGTCAGCCGGTCCGCCGCCCGACGTGGTCGCACTCACCGAATGGATCGCGTGGCGCTGGTCGGGACCGCGAGTCGCGGTGCTGCGGTCGGCGTCCGCCCCGAACCATGTCCCCCCGTC
>DATCCI010000211.1:0-10226 GCA_036511415.1 Acidimicrobiia bacterium | reverse complement strand
TCCCATTCGGCGCGGGGCGCGGCGGGGAGTTTGACGAACGGATGCCAGCCGAAGGAGATGGGAACGGCGCGGTCCGACGTCGGGTTGATCTGGGTGACGATGTTGAGCCCACGCGTGGGGTGCAGGCGCGCGTCGACCGTGACGGTGTGCGGGAACGGGAAGGCGCGGAGCTTGTCGGCGTGCGCGCCGTAGTCGAGGTGCGCGACGACCCGGGTGTCGTTCGCCTGCTGCACTTCGAAGGGAACGGCGAAGAGGTTGCCGTGGATCAGTAGCCCGTTGGGATCGCGGGGGAGCGTGAGGGATGCGAGCGAGACGTCGACACCGACGGCGCGATAGCTGTCGCTCGCGAGCCGGTTGGCCCAAGGGTGCACGAGTGGGATCGCAGTGGCGCGTCCGGCGCGGAAGTCGTCGAGGGTCCGCGGCCACGCCACATACTCGTCGCCGCGGTGGCGGAACGATGCACACAGCATCGCCGCATCGGGCCGGAACGTCGCCTCGTACTTTCCGGCGCGCAGAGTGATTTCTGACACGAGTGCCTGCCTCGGCTCAGGAGTTCGGCTTGTCCTTCGCCTTGGCCGCGGTCTCCATCGCCGCAAGGCGCTCGAGGATCGGCATTGGCTCTTGGCCCACCTCGGAGAAGCGCGACGCGATCTCGTCGACGCTCCACCGGCCGTCCTTGCGCATCTCGCGCACCTCGATCGGCTGGTTCCACACCGCGATCCGCCCCGCGTTCACGGTGTAGATCTGGCCCGTGACCTCGCGCGCGCGGTCGGAGAGGAGGAAGCACACCATCGGTGCGACGTCCTCGGGTTCGCCCATCTCGAGTCCGAACGGCACCTGGCCCGACATGCGCGACTTCGCGACGGGCGCGATGCAGTTGGCCGTCACCCCGTATTTGCTCATGCCCGCGGCTGCGCTGCGCACGAGCGAGACGATGCCGCCTTTCGCGGCCGAGTAGTTCGCCTGGGCGACGCTCGCGGCGAACGCGCCGGACGTGAACCCGATCATCGTGCCGGCCTTTTGGGCCCGGAAGATCGCCGCCGCGGCGCGGAATACCGTGAAGGTGCCCTTCAGGTGTGTCTCGATGACCGGGTCCCACTCGTCTTCGGACATGTTGAAGAGCATCCGTTCGCGCAGGATGCCGGCCACGCACACGACGCCGTCGATCCGGCCGAAGGTATCGACCGCCGATTGCACGATCGACCCACCGCCCGCCATCGTCGTGACCGAGTTCGCGTTCGCGACCGCGCGACCGCCCGCCCGCTCGATCTCGTCGACAACGGCGTCGGCGACCTCACTGGTCGGCTCGTTACCGTCCATGGATACGCCGTAGTCGTTGACGACGACGGCCGCGCCCTCGGCTGCGGCGGCCCGCGCGACGGCACGGCCGATCCCGCGTCCGCTGCCCGTAATCGCGATCACCTTGCCGTCGAGTGCACCCACGTCGCCTCCGAGAAACCGGTTCCAGTCGGACGGCGAAGCTACAAGTCGGGCGGTCGGTCGGGCGATTCGGGTGTGGCCCGTCCGCGAGGGCGCACCTAGTGTGGCGGCCATGAAACCGTCTGGGATCCACCATGTCGCGATCTGCGTGCGCGATGCCGACGAAGCCGTCACGTTCTACCGAGACGTGCTCGGCCTGACCGTTCTCGACCGACCCGACTTCGGTTTCGGCGGGTACTGGCTCGATGCCGGCGGCCAGCAGTTGCACCTGATGCAGAGCGAGATCTCACGCTCGGGCGGCGACCATTTCGCGATCCGGGTCGACGATCTCGATTCCGCCGTTGCCGACATCCGGGCGAGCGGTGTGACCGTGAACACGATCGATCACATGCGCGGCGCCGGCCACCAGGCGTTCTTGCACGACCCTTCCGGCAACTTCATCGAGCTCAACCAGCCCGACACCGACAGCTAACGCGGAGCGGCCCGGATCTCTCTGAGATCCGGGCCGGCTCGTCGCGTTCCTGCAACGGTCGTGAGTTATGAGTGTCGTCGGCCGATCACGGGTGCATCGCGGTGCAGGCGTTGACGCCGTTGGGGTCGACCGGCGCACTGGGAAGTAACGGATGTGCGTGACTCACGGTGGTGAAGTCGAACATGCCTTCCATGTCATTGGCGGCCGCGTCGCGATTCGTCAATGTCGGCAGCGCGAAGCGGGTCTCGATGAACTTCAGGATCGACGTGTGGTCGTACACGGTGTGCGACACGAAGTGCGACTTCGCGTACGGTGAGATGACCATCGCCGGGACCCGGATGCCGAGCCGGTCGAACGCTCCCGGCGTGTCGCCGGCTTGCAGCATCGGGGCGATGTTGTCGGGCTTGACCGCGGCCGGCGGAGCAACGTGGTCGTAGAAGCCGCCGTGCTCGTCGTAGGTGAGGAACATTGCGGATCCGGGCCAGTTCGGGCTCTGCACGAGCGCCTGCA
The DNA here is from genome assembly GCA_036511415.1 of Acidimicrobiia bacterium. Lineage (GTDB taxonomy): Bacteria > Actinomycetota > Acidimicrobiia > IMCC26256 > PALSA-610 > PALSA-610. The sequence goes on along the minus strand of DATCCI010000211.1, from coordinate 7,804 downwards.
TGACGTCGTGGACGAGTTTCTCACCGACCTGCACATTCGCGGGCGGGTGCTCGTCGCTTTCCACGTTCACCTTGCCGAACGGTTGGGACTCGACGAACGAGACCTGAGGAAGGTTGCCGTTCGTGGCGTCGGTGAAGTACTGCGAGATGTTGACCACGTGACTCGGGTCGTTGTGCACGTCGGAGAACAGTTGCGCCTCCGAGAAGCTGGTCACGTAGAGCTTCCAGCTCACGTGTGCCGCGTCCAGCGACCGGAACACCGTCGGCTGCGTGTAGAAGGTGCCCCCAGGAGATGGGAGGTCGTTGCGGATGTGGCCGAACGACGTGCCCGCGTACAGGTAGAAACGGTTCGGGAACGTCTGGGTCAGCGTCGATGCGAAGTAGCGATCGGCGATCGCGAACTGATTCGCGATTCCGTAGTAGAACGGCAGCATGCCCGAGGCGTAGTAGCCCATCGTGCGGCTTCCGCTCGGGTCGGACGGGTCGGCGTTCGCTGAGGCACTATCGTTCGCGGCGGTGAAGCCGTTCATGTGGCCGCTGTTCCACTCTTGATGGGTGCCGTTCCACGAGTGGTTGAGGTCTGCGGTTTCGCACGGGACCGTCTTGAGGAAGGGATGGATCGTCGCGCCGCCGTTCGGGTCCGGGTTCCCGGTCAGCGGTTCGACCTCCGACGCGGACTGGCCCTGATAGTGCAGCCGCGCGAAGTACGAGTCGTAGGAGCGGTTCTCTTGCATCATCACGACGATGTGGCTGATCTTGTTGATGCCCACCGGCGCGGCCGCGCCTGCAGACGCAGACGAAGACACGGCGATCGCCCCGAACGTCGAGGCAACCGTGGCCATGACAAGGATTCCCAACAACGACGTGCGGCGTGTTCTGCGGTTTCGTGACATGCCGTACGTCTAGCCCGCCGAAGCGAATCCGTCCAGTGGATCGTCCGGGGACGCCCGGCCGCGCACGGTTTATACCCAATGCCCGCTCGCTTTCGGCCGCGTTCGAGTGCGCCGGCGTACCGGGCGTGATCCACCGCGGTCGGCTCGGCGAATCACTCTTCGCAACGTCCGTCTCAGGAGGCAACGATGGCAGTCATCGCCCACGTAACCCTGCGCGGTGTCGACCGTGAGAGCTACGACAAGGTGCGCGCCGAATGCGGCTGGCTCGAACGGCCGCCGGTCGGTGGCTACGCCCACCTCAGCTGGTGGGAGGGCGCGGACAATCACAACGTCGACGCATGGGAGGACGAAGCCGCCTTCACCGCCTTTGGCGAAGGCCGCCTCGGTCCGGCAATGGCCAAGGTGGGTATCACCGTGGAACCGGATGTGACCTTCTATCCGGCGCACGAAGTCTTTCTTCCCGAGCCGAAGCGGTTGACGGCTTCCTGATCCCGCGCAAGCCGTTCCGGCCCACGCCGCGAAAGATGTTCAAGCGACCTCGACGAGGAATCCGCGCGCCTCGAGCGCCTTCACGATCTCGTCGGCGTGCGCGCGATCGCGCGCTTCGATCGACAGGTCGAGACGCGCGCTCTTGAGTGCCACGCCGGGCAGATCGCGCCGATGCTCTACGTCGACGATATTGGCGCGCAGACCGCCGACGATCTGCGCGACCGATGCGAGCACGCCGGGCCGGTCCGGCACCTCGATCCGGAGCCGGACGAGGCGCCCGGAACGCGCCAGTGCGCGCAAGAGCACCGATGCGAGCATCCGCGCGTCGATGTTGCCGCCGCTCAAGACGACGCCGACGTTTCGGTCGCGGAATGCCTCGGGATACTCGAGCAGCGCCGCCAGGCCGGCCGCGCCCGCCCCTTCGAGGATCGTCTTTTCGATCTCGGCCCCGAGCGCGATCGCCTCCTCGATGCGTTGCTCGGAGACCACGACGATGTCGTCGACCAGTTCGTTCACGATGGTCCGGGTCAGTTCGCCGGGCGCGGCGACTGCGATGCCCTCCGCGATCGTCGGGCCTCCGGTCGGCGCCGGAGCCCGGCCCAGCGCGTGCATCATTCCGGCGTAGCCCTCGGCTTGTACGCCCACGACCCGAACATCGGGGCGGAGCGCCTTCACCGCCACGGCGATGCCCGAGATCAGGCCCCCGCCGCCCGTCGGCACGACGACCACGTCGAGTTCGTCGGCGTCGGTCTGCGCGATCAGCTCGAGACCGACGGTGCCCTGTCCCGCGATGATGCGCGGATCGTCGAACGCGGGTACGAGCGTCGCGCCCGTCTCGTGGGCGAGTCGGTCCGCGGCGGCGAGTGCCCCGGCGTAGTCGGATCCCTGGAGAACGACGTGTGCTCCGTGGTGCGCGGTGTTCGACACCTTTGCGAACGGTGTATCGGCGGGCATCACGATCGTGGCCGCGATGTCGAGCAGGTGGGCGTGATGCGCGACCCCTTGGGCGTGATTGCCGGCCGATGCGGCCACCACACCGTGCGCACGATCGGATGGGGCGAGGTGGGCCAAGAAGTTGCGGGCGCCGCGCTCCTTGAACGCGCCGGTGAACTGGAGATTCTCGAACTTCAACCACACGTGCGCGCCCGTGATGACCGAGAGCGTCTCGGAGGGCGACGTGGGGGTCCGCCGCACGGCGTCTCGGATCGTGTCCGCCGCGGCCTGCACGTCGGAGAGGCTCACCGGTAGATCCACGGCGGCATCTTCGCACCCCGGGCTCGGGATTCGGTGCGTTGCCACCTCGGATAATGACCGTTATGATCGCCGGATGGCCGCGGTGCAGGACACGACGACCCGCGACCGCCTGCTCGCGGCGGCGGTCGAGGTCTTCGTCGAACAGGGTTACGAAGGTGCCCGGCTGCAGGACATTGCCCGCGCGGCCGGCCTGACCACAGGCGCGGTGTACGCCAACTTCCGGGACAAGGAAGAACTCCTGTTCGCGGCGATCGGCGCACGGGCGGACATCGAGGTCGACTCCTTGCTCGCGGAAGTGCACGACCGCGAGCCGCGTGAGCTCCTGGGCCTGCTCGGTGACCGGCTCGTCGGCCCCCGGCGACAGCCGCCGCTGCTCATCGACGCCATCGCGTCCGCCCGACGCGACGAGGAGCTCGCGGCGGCGCTGCGCCACCGGCTCGAGTCCCGGGAGCGCGTCCTCGTCGACATCGTCGAGCGGGCGAAGCTCGACGGCGCGATCGATCCCGCCCTCGATGCAGATGTCTTCGCGCGCTTCGGCCTCACGCTCGCGATGGGTGCACTCGTGCTGCGCACCCTCAAGATCGAAGCGCCGGCCGAAGGCGCGTGGCACGAACTGATCTCGCGTCTGCTCGACGCACTCTCGGAGGAGCTACCGAAATGACCACCGACGTGTCCAGCGACATCTCCGGCGATATCTCGCGCGACGAGCTCGATCTGATCCATGCGGTCAGTGCCGACGTCGGCACGATCTTCACGTGGGACTACGAGCGCAGCCGGGTGCCGCTCATCAAGCTCTACGAGAAGGCGAAGACCTCGCAGTGGAACGCGTCGACCGACCTCGATTGGTCCGTCGACGTCGACCCGGAGAAGGTCGCCGACGAGCTCGGCCAGGGCGGTACCGCGCGCTTCCAAGCACTCGCCGAGGCCGAGGGCTCGCCGGTGAAGCACTTCGGCGACAAGGAATGGCGCAAGGTGGGGATCGAGCTGCAGAACTCGCTGCTCTCGCAATTCATGCACGGCGAGCAGGGCGCGTTGCTGTGCACCGCCCGCATTGTCGAGACGGTGCCGTGGATCGACGCCAAGTACTACGCCGCGACCCAGGTGGTCGACGAGGCCCGCCACGTCGAGGTGTTCGCCCGCTACCTCGACGAGAAGCTCGGTACGCAATACGGCATCAACGAGAACCTGAAGGGCATCCTCGACGACATCCTCTCCGACCCGCGCTGGGACATCGCCTATCTCGGCATGCAGATCATGGTCGAGGGTCTCGCGCTCGCCGCCTTCGGACTGATGCAACAGATCACCACCGAGCCGTTGCTGAAGAAGTTGTTGCGATACGTCATGAGTGACGAGGCCCGCCATGTGGCATTCGGCGTGCTCTCGTTACAGGAGTTCTACAAGGAGCTCACCGACGCCGAGATGCGCGAGCGCCAGGAATTCGCGTTCGACGTCGCCCGCCGGCTCCAGCGCCGATTCGCGCACACCGAGATGTGGGCGCGCATGGGTGTCGATCCCGACGCCATCTATCGCACGATGGACAAGGTGAATCCGCCCGCCCAGCAGATCTTCCAGCAGCTGTTGTTCTCGAAGATCGTTCCGAACTGCAAGAAGCTCGGACTGCTCGACGCAGCCGACGGCTGGCTGCGTCAGCGCTTCACCGAGATCGGTGTCATACAGTTCGAGGACTGGGCCGACACCGGCGAGGAGTATTCGGCGCTGGACGAGGTCGAGAGGGACCGGCAAGCATCGTCGGCGTGAGCGCGCCCGATCTCGACCGGCTCCACGCGTCGGCCGATCGGGGCATGCTCGCGGCCTTCTGGGCCGAGGAACGCGGTGACGTCCCCGCGGTGATGTCGGATGCAGGTGACCGCACCCGCGCCGAAGTCAATGCGAACGCGAACCGGTTGGTGCGTGCGCTGCGCGCGCGCGGCGTGGAGGCGGGCGAGGGCGTCGCGCTGCTGTGCTCGAACCGGCCGGAGTTCCTGGAGTCGTTCGCGGCGGTGCGCCGGGCCGGCCTGCGGCTCACGACCGTCAATTGGCACCTCACCGGTGACGAGGCCGGCTACATCGTCGACGACTGCGAGGCGACCGCGTTCGTCGCCGACGCGCGGTTCGCACACGTCGCGCGGCGCGCGGCCGATCTCTCGCCGGGGCTGCGCGCGTCGATCGCCGTCGGCGGGTCGATCGATGGCTTCGAGGAATGGGACGAGGTGCTCGCACCGGAGTCCGGTGTCGACATCGCCGACCCCGTGGTGGGCGGCACGATGCTCTACACGTCGGGCACGACCGGCCGACCGAAAGGCGTTCGTCGCCCGCCCGACCCGCGCAGCTCGCTCGATGTCGCGCGTCTCACCCAGTACCGGGGAAACCGGCACGTGCACCTCTGCACGGGCCCGCTGTACCACGCGGCGCCGTTGTCGTTCTCGCTGGCGGCACCGGCCGCGATGGGCGTGCCGATCGTGATGATGGACGGCTGGTCGGCGGAGCGCACGCTCGCGCTCGTCGAGGAACACCGAGTCACACACACCCACATGGTGCCGACGATGTTCCATCGTCTGCTCGCCCTGCCCGACGACGTGAAGGCCGGTTACGACGTCTCTTCGCTCGTCTTCGTCATCCACGGTGCTGCGCCGTGTCCGGTCGAGGTGAAGCGACGCTTGATGGAGTGGCTCGGCCCGATCGTGTGGGAGTACTACGCGGCGACCGAAGGCGCGGGCACGCTCGTCGGACCCGACGAATGGTTGCGCAAGCCGGGCACCGTCGGCATCGTCACGCCGCGCGATCACGTGCGGATCCTCGACGAATCCGGACGCGAGGTGCGGCCCTCCGAGATCGGCACCGTCTACCTGAAGGCGCCGGACGACGACCGCTTCGAGTACTTCAAGGCGCCGGAGAAAACGGCGGGCGCGTATCGCGAGCGGCATTTCACCCTCGGAGACGTCGGCTACGTCGACGACGACGGCTACCTCTTCCTCACCGATCGCAGCGCGCACCTCATCATCAGCGGCGGCGTGAACATCTACCCGGCCGAGGTCGAGGCGGCGCTGCTGGCGCACCCCGCGGTCGGCGATGTCGGCGTCGTCGGCCAGCCCGACGCAGAGTGGGGCGAGGTCGTCGTGGCGGCGGTGGAGCCGCAGACAGGCGTCGAACCGTCCGACGCGCTCGGCTTCGAGCTCGTCGAGTGGTGCCGGGACCGCATCGCGCACTACAAGTGTCCTCGCCGGGTGATCTTCGTCGGGGCGTTGCCCCGGCACGACAACGGCAAGCTCTACAAGCACCAGCTGCGCGAGCAGCTCCGAGCGACTCCTGAGGTGAGCGTCACCGAGGCGGGTATCCCGCCGAGTAGCGAACCGGGGCCCGAGCGGCCCGGCGCGTGAGCGCCAGGAGCGGAAGGAAAGTGAGCTAAAGCATGGGGATTTGTGACGGCCGGGTGGTCATCGTGACCGGTTCCGGGCGCGGCATCGGGCGCGAGCACGCGCTCGCGTACGCCCGGGAGGGCGCGAAGGTCGTGGTCAACGACCTCGGCGGAGACATGCACGGCGACGGCGGGTCGCTGAGTCCCGCGATGGAGGTCGTCGAGGAGATCAAGGCGATGGGCGGCGAGGCGGTCGCCGACGGCGAGAACGTCGCCGACTTCGCCGGTGCCGAACGCATGGTGCGGCGCGCGATCGACACGTTCGGCCACCTCGACACCCTCGTCAACAACGCCGGCATCCTGCGCGATCGCATGCTCGCCAACATGGAGGAGGGCGAGTGGGACGCGGTGATCGCGGTCCACCTCAAAGGCGCGTTCGCCCCGACCCGCCACGCGGCCGCGTACTGGCGCGACCAGGCGAAAGCGGGGACGCCACTGAAGGCACGCGTCGTGAACACGTCGTCGCCGTCGGGCGTCTTCGGCAACGCCGGTCAGACGAACTACGGCGCGGCGAAGGCCGGTATCGCCGCGTTCACGATCATCTGCGGCCTCGAGCTGGGGCGCTACGGCGTCTGCACGAACGCGATCGCTCCGGTCGCGCGCACCCGCATGACCGAGAACCTCGGCTTCGGCGGCGCCCCCGAAGCGGGCGCGTGGGATCCGCTCGATCCTGCGAACATCTCACCGCTCGTCGTATGGCTGGGCTCGAACGAGAACGAAGACGTCAGCGGGCGCGTCTTCCTCGTCGACGGCGACCGCGTGTCCGTCGCCGAGGGCTGGCGCCGGGGCCCGAGCGCGACCAACGACAAGATGCGCTGGCAGCCCGCGCAGCTGACCAAGGTCGTCCCCGACCTCGTCGCCAAGGCCGCCACGCCCTCCAACATGCTCTCGTGATCCAAGTAGTGCCTTCGCGATCCAAGTAGAAGGAGCGACACCATGCCGATGAATCTGGAAGCCGTAGGTGCGGTCTCGAAGCCGGGCCGCAACTCGTGGACCTCGAAGGACGCATTGCTCTACGCGCTCGGCGTCGGTGCCGGCCAGATGGACCCCACCGGGTTCGAGCTCGAGTTCACGACCGAGAACTCGCAGAACGTCGAGCAGCGTGTGTTGCCGACGATGCCGGTCGTGCTGGGCATGGGCGGCGGACCGGGATTGCCGAGCTGGGGTGAATTCGACTTCCGCATGCTCCTGCACGGCGAGCAGGGCGTCACCGTGCACGGCCCGATCCCGGCCGACGGCGAGGTCGATTCCGTCACGAAGATCGTCGGCATCTACGACAAGGGCAAGGCGGCGGTGGTGCGGCTCGAGTCGGAGTCGACCTACGTCGGCAGCGGCAAGCCCGCGTTCACGACGCGCTTTGCCGCGTTCATCCGCGGCGAGGGCGGCTTCGGCGAGAATCGCGGACCGGAGGTCGCGGATCCGCCCAAGATGCCCGACCGCAAGACCGATCACGAGGTCACCTACGCGACGCGTCCCGACCAGGCGCTGCTCTACCGCCTCTCGGGCGACCGCAACCCCTTGCACTCCGATCCCGAGCTGGCGAAGTTCGCGGGCTTCGACCGCCCGATCCTGCATGGTCTGTGCACGTACGGCGTCACCGGACGCGCGTTGTTGCACGAGCTCTGCGGGTCGGACGTCGCGAAGTTCGGGAGCATGGACGCCCGCTTCTCCAAGCCCGTCTACCCGGGCGACACGCTCAGCGTGAAGATGTGGGACGAGGGCTCGGGCCAGACGATCTTCCAGACGGTCAATCA
>DATCCI010000210.1:0-2034 GCA_036511415.1 Acidimicrobiia bacterium | reverse complement strand
TCGCCCGTCTGCAGCCAACCGTCGACCAGCACCGCGTTCGTAGTCGCGGCGTCGTTCCAGTAACCCGCGAACACGTTCGGACCGCGCACGACCAGCTCGCCCGGGTCGCCTTCGAGTACCGGATTGCCGTCGCGGTCGACGAGCCGAACCTCCACCCCCGGCAACGGCGGCCCGATGGATCCCGGTCGGGGCTCGGACACGACGGCGGTCGTCGTGACGACCGGTGACGCCTCGGTGAGGCCGTACCCGTCGTGCACGACGACGCCGAAACGCTCGCGCATGGCGGCCGCCGTCCGCGGCGAGAGCGTCGTCGCGCCGGAGACGCACAGCCGAACCGAGGCGAACGACTCCCGTGGCGCGGTGGCGTCGTCGAGCCCCAGCCAGGCGTCGTAGATCGCGGGCACGCCGGCGATCACCGTCACGCCGTCCTCGCGAACGCGAGCAAGCGTCTCGACCGGATGGAAGTGATCGAGCAGCGAAACCGAAGCACCCGCATGCAGTGCGAGCCCGACCACGACGTTCAACCCGTACACGTGGAAGAGGGGCAGCACACCGAGCGCGACGTCGTCGGCCGTCACCCGCAGCCCGGGATGCGATTGCATCTGCTCGAGGTTCGCGAGCAGTGACCCGTGGGTGAGCATCGCCGGCTTGGGCGCACCCGCGGTGCCCGCGGTGAAGAGCAGAACGGCGAGATCGGCCGCGTCCTTTTGCACGGGCTCCAGTGCCTCGACCCGCGGCGCCAGATCGTCGACGACGACAACGGGGATCGTCGACGCCCACTGCGCGACAGCTCGGCGCGCCAGGTCGGCGTGCGCGCTCGACGCGAGCGCGATCGTGGGCTCGACGGCGTCGAGCTCGCGGGCGAGCTCATGCGAAGGGGAACCGGCGTTGAGCGGTACGGCGACGGCTCCGGCGCTCAGCGTTCCGAGATACGCGGCGACGAAGGTCGCGTCGTTTCCGGAGACGATCGCCACCCGGTCGCCCGAGCGCGTCCGGCCGGCCACTTCGGCGGCAACCGTCGCGGCCCGGGCCGCGAGGCGCGCGTACGTCGTCGGGTCCGGTCCGATGAGCGCCGGGTGGTCTCCCCGGGTGCGGGCGCTCGCGAGGAGCGCGGTTGCGAGGTTCACGCTCGAGCCCGGTGGGCCCAGCGCAACGAGAGGCACGACGGGCGCGATGACACGGCCCGGAGGCTACGCGAGCGCGCGCGGCAAGGCTCGAGAAGCACAAGCGCCCGGACCATCCGGCCCGCAGAGGTGGCCGGAGGAACCGGGCGAAGGAACAGGGGTCCGGCCGCAGCTGCGGACGTTTCTGGGGCGGGCTGGGAGGCTACTTTGCGTGGACACCCGGGTTGCCCCGACTGCCCACACGCCCACACCCGCGACCGGAACCCCGATCTCGTGCGAGGCGGCCGGAAGACCGTCGAATCGCCGGTTCGAGCCAACCTCCCGTCGGTGTCCGGTCCGCCATCGCTGTAGGCAAAGTAACGACACCCGATGCGCGTTTCTTGAGCGAATCTCCCACTCTGCGTGGCTATTCGGGGCTCGACCTCAGCCGACGTGGAAGACGAACTGGGTCAGCGCGGCAACGAGAATGAGCACCAGCAACAATACGAGCACCAGGCTCGTTCCCCACCTCATTTCGCGCCCTCAACGAGGGCGACGAGGGTCACGGTCCGGCCCGCCCGTACCTCCAGCTCGGCCGCGGCCGAGCGCTGGTCGAAGGCCAGCATGCACATGCCGTAGGAATCGACCAGCAGCGCGAGCTCCGACGGTTTGGCGTCCGCGAACGCCGTCACCCAGCGGGCCCGGCGTTCGGCGCTTCCGATCGTCACCCCGACGAATCCCCCCGGCGCAACACCGCGATCGACGAGCTGCTCGGGCGCGACGTTGAGCTGACAGTTGCCGTAGCGGTCGACCCACAGCACCTCACCGGCGATCGTCCCGTCGTCGTCCTCGCGCGGCAGCGGGACCAGCCCGGGGGCCAGGCTCGCGGGGTCGACCGGCGGGCCCAGCGCGCCGATCGACACACCGGAGG
>DATCCI010000209.1:0-6135 GCA_036511415.1 Acidimicrobiia bacterium | reverse complement strand
TCGTCGAGCAGCAGCAGGTTGTGACGGCCGGCCACGAGCATCGCGAGCGCGAGCTTCGTCTTCTCGCCCCCCGACAGCGTCCCCGCGTCCTGGAAGGCGAGCTCGCCCCGCAGTCCGAACATGCCGAGCAGCCCGCGCAGGTACTGCTCGCCCTCGCCCGAGGCCTCCCGGATGTGCTCGATCACGGCCCGTCCCGCCGTGATGCCCTCGTGCTCCTGCGCGTAATAGCCCATCGACGCACCGTGGCCGAGTTGGACCTCGCCGAGATCCGGGGCGAGGTCACCGACCAGGGAACGCAGGAGCGTGGTCTTCCCGGCTCCGTTGAGGCCGAGCACGAGCAGGCGCTCCGCTCGTCCGACCTGGAAGGAGACGTCCTCGAACACGACCTTGTCACCGAAGGCCTTGGCCAGGTCGACGACTTCGAGCGCGACCCGGCCCGCGTGCGGCGGGTCGGGCAGCTTCACCCGCATCGTGCGCCCCGCCTTGCCGACCTGAATGCGGTTGGCGTTCAGCTTGTCGACGCGACGGTCGAGCGTCTTCGCGGTGCGGGCGCGCTTCTCGGTCTGATGGCGCATCGAGTCGGCCAGCGTCCGCAGCCGCCGGATCTCCGACTCTTGACGGCTCGCGATCTTGACCCGGCGCTCCTCGTCGGCCTTCCGCGCGACGAGGTACTGCGAGTAGGTCCCTCGGTACTCGATGAGCTCTCCCTCGTCGAGGTGCAGGATGCGCGTGATCGCCTGGTCGAGCAGCGCGAGGTCGTGGCTGATCACGAGGAGCGCGCCGCGGAACGTCCGCAGGAACGACATGAGCCAGGCTTTGGCGTCGACGTCGAGGTGGTTCGTCGGTTCGTCGAGCAGCATGAGATCGGCGCCCGCGAACAAGATGCGCGCCAGCTCCGCGCGCCGCCGCTCACCACCGGACAGCGCGCTGATCGGCAGATCGAGCCGATCCGGAGGCAGACCGAGGCCGGCGACGATGCGCCTGACCTCCGACTCGGCCGCGTACCCCCCGGAGGCGGCGAACGCGTCCTCGGCGTTGCCGTAGGCCTTCACGTTGCGCGCCGACGGATCGGCGTCGAGCTTGGCGCGCAACTCCTCCAACCGACCGGTGGCGACGTCGAGACCGCGCCCGGACAACACATGCGAGAGCGCGGTGCCGTCGAGACCCGCGCCGCGCGCGGGCGGGTCCTGAGGAAGGAAGCCCACCGAATCGGGGCGCAGCACCACTCCTTGCGCGGCCGGCATCGCGCCGGCGAGCACTCTCAGCAGGGAGGTCTTCCCGGCGCCGTTCCGGCCGACCAGGCCGACCTTGTCGCCGGGGTGCAGCGAGAACGACGCGTCGGTGAGCGTGTACCGCCCACCGACTTCGACTGCGAGTTCGCGCACCTGGAGCACGGACAATTATGGCGCGGCCGGAACCGAGCCCGGTTCCCTTTACGCGCTCGGCTCCTCGGGCCCGCGCGGCCCGGCTCGGGAGCGCAGGATCTCGACGATGCCGTCGGCCATGACGACGACCACGGCGATCCACGCGAGCGTACGAGCATGCGGGAACACCGTCGGCCACTCGAACACCGGCGGGTACCGATAGCGATATTGCTCGACCACGATGTAGAGAGCGCACACGGCGAGCAGCGCGGCCGGGACGAGCATGACGAGTGGACGCAGCCGCGGTCGCACGACCACGGCGAACGCGGCGACGGCCGCGAGGGCGCCGACCCACGGCGTCACGACGAGCGCGCCCATGAGCCCGGCCAGCAAGGGTGCGAGCCAACGGATGCGTGTCCCCGGTCGGGTATTCGGCGCACGCGCCCACCCGCCGAGGTCCCAGCCGAGGTCCCAGCCGAGGTTGATGTCGGCATCGCCGGGCCGCGGGGTGCTCGCGGCCGTGATCACCGATCGGCGCCGGGTCCAGGTGAAGACGATGATCCCGACGCAGCCGAGCGCGCCGAGCAGCGACAACCAGATTGCGGCCCAGACCTGGCGTTGCGGGGTCCACTCGAACACGACGTCGAGCGAGCCCGAGGCCGGCGGTGTGACGAGCCAGCCGTTCGCGTACCCGTCGACGAGTTGCGAACCGCCGAGGTCGCGGCCCCCGACGACGTGCGCCTGCCAGCCCGGGCTCTGCGACTCGCCGAGCACGAGCCAGAACGGTTTCGCCGCTTTCGTCACGTGCACCCGCAGCTTGGTGTCGCCGTTGTGGACCACATCGACGACGGCCGGTGTCGGCGCGGGCGACGAGACGCGCACGTGGCCGTCGGCAACTCCCACCGGCACCGCCGCGGTACCGGACGCGAGCGCGAGCCGGTCGATCGAGAAGCCGACGTCCTTGCCTTCGGCGGTCGTGAGCACGTGCGGACCCGCGGCGAGCCGGATCGCACCACTGCACGGTGTGACCGTGAGACCCATCGGCGTCTGGGCCGCGCGGACCGGGCCCCGCACGCGAACCGGCACCGGTTGGCCGTCGATCGCGACGAGGTCGGACCGGCATCCGCTGTCGACCGACCCGGTGTCGGCCGGCTTCACCGAATCCGCCGGAAGGCCGAACCCCGCGATGCCGACCGGCTCGACCCGCGTAGCGGCGGTGGTGAACAGCCGCGTGCGCTCCTCGCGGATGCCGTCGATCGTCACTCGGATGTTTCGCCCGCTCACCGCGGGAAAGCCGATGTGGACATTCGTCGGCGCGTTCGGGGTCGACGCGTTTGAGGTCGACGCGTTCGGGGTCGACTTGTCGGCAATGCTCGGCAAGGTGAGCTCGCGGCTGGTGCCGTCGACGTCGAGGCGCAGTCGCGTCGGCACGGAGTGGCGGCCGTCGGCGATCACCGCGACGTCGAGATGGTCGAGCGTCACGGGGCGGGCGGAATCGACCTGCGCCCACTGTCCGACCACGCGGTCGAACGGCGTCTGCCAGGCGGTGCCGGGATCGTCGTCGAACGCGGCATCGGCGCGACACGAGAGGCAGCCGGCAAGAAATCCGCTCGAGGAGACCCGTCGGCCCGGGATGGTGGCGCCGGGACGCAACGCGTTCTCGATCGTCGCGTCGGGCGCGTCGGTGCTCACGGTCGCGTTTGCAGTCAGGTCGAACGATCGACTCGCGGGGAGCAGGAATTGTCGCGAGATCGACAGCTCCGGTTGGGTGCGCGGCGGAACCGGACGCGTGGAGTCTCGACTCATGACGAGCACCAACGGATGCTCGGCGGACGCCGGCCCGAGCGCGCCGAGGAGGTCGGTCGGCATCTGCTCGACCTCGTCGAGCCGGACGTCGTGGTCGGCATGGGCGTCGCGCAGGCGGATCTCGGCGAAGCCGACGGGATCGGCCTGGCCGAACAGATTCGGCCGGTGGTCGTTGACCTGGACGACGCGGATCGAGAACGAGTGGAACGTGCGGGTCGGGAACGTGATCGTCTGGCCCGCCGCGGTGCGCGAGCGCGCGTCGAGCACGACGTTCACCGGGTGGCCACCGTCAAAGGTCAACACCGCGTTCGTGATGTAGCGGTCGCGCCCGCCGTCGAGCGGTTGCACCAGGTTGACGTGGTCGGTGCCGATCTTGCCGTCGAGGTCGACCTCGATGCGTTGCCCGCGCGCGTCCCCGAAGGCCTGCGTGCGCCACGCGGTAGTGGGATCGCCGTCGAGCGCGGCGGCCGGGCGGTCCTCGGGCCAGAACGTGTTCGTGTTGCCGTACGCGGTCGCGACCACGCGCTGCACGCCGATCTGCTTCGTCGTCGTCAACGCCGACGGCTGCTCGCCCGGGAACACGTCGAGTCGTGCATCGCCGGGATCGGTCGTGAGCGGCCGATCGGCGGCACCGGCCTGCTCGGTGAAACCGACCGTCTCCGTCACCGTCGTCCAGCGCCGCGCGCGCAGACGGTTGTTGTCGGTGACGACCAGCACGTCTCCCGGAGCAGTCGCGGCGCGCAGTGACGCGTCACTCGGATACGACGCGGAGTAGCGCACGACCCCGGCGCCGTCGAGGAGACCGACGTCGGCGACGTCGACCAGACCCTCGCCGTCGCCACTGACCATGAGTGCGTGCTGGGTCGATTCGCCGCGCACGATCTTCGTCGGGTCGGTGACGGGGTAGATCGCGACCGGCGCGACGGGCGCCGCAGTCGCCGGCGGCGCGAGGCTGACCTCGTCGCTGTAGCCGGCCGGCAACGGGAACTGCGATGGCGTTCCGTAACCCGTCGCGGGGCCGAGCCCCGGCGCCGCGTTCAGCACCGCGGCGAGATTCTCCGGACGCACGAGGTCGTAGCGGTCGTACTGGATGTCGTTGCGCGCCACGACGTCGCCGATGCCCATCCGCCGCCACAGCGCGACCAGGCCGGCCGGGTCGGCGATACCGACTTGGAGACGACGATCGATCGCGTTGAGGAGGTCGGCGGTTCCGGGCGTCCCGTACGGGATGAGCTCGCGCGCAACGTAGGGCCGGTCGGTGAGACCCGGGGTGATCGGATCGACGGTGTTGCCCCACGTGTACGAGGCGAAGTCGGCGCCCGGCTCTTCGAGGATGCGGGTCTGGTGGTCGCCGCGGTCGAGGGCGGCGATCGCCTGGGTCCAGTACGCGGGCAGCTTCTCTGCGCGCTGCAGGTTCTTGCCGTAGAACGTGCCGTCGACGAGAGCCGGGAAGTTCACGAAGATGAGCACGCCCGCGAGGACCGGCACCGCGTATGCCAATACCACCTTTCCGCGCGCCTGCAACCAGCCGAACGCGGAGTTCGCGGCGACGCCGAGCAACACGGCGAGAGCCAGCACGACCAACGGACCCGCGCGCCCCGTGCTGCGCAATGCCAGGCCCGCGGTCGACGAATTCGCGAACGACTTGAACAGTGCGCCGAGCGGCGTCGGGCTCGCGTAGGGGTGCGCGCCGACCGAGACGACGACCCCGACGAAGAGCAGCAACACGAAGAAAACCCGATGACGCCAGCGCACGAACGCCGCCGCGAGGAGTGAGAGCACGACGAGGCCGTAGCCCGCGAGGATCACCCACGAGTGCTGTGTGTAGTCGCGCGCGGCTTCGATCCAGGGCCCGAGCCGGTCCTGGCCGTAGAAGAACCAATAGCCGAGGCCACGCAACACCTCGTTGGGCGTCGACGTGAGCGCGACCGCCTGGACGGTCTCGCTGTACTTCAAGACGTCGAGCCCGTAGGTCCCTTGCATCCGCAGGCCCGAGATCCACCAAAGGGAGGTGAGCAGGGTCAACGCGCCGGTGCGTGCCGCGACGCCAACCGCGCGGCGCGCGTCGACCTCGCGTGCGACGAGCCAGGCGTACAGGATCCAAAGCACCGGGCCGATCCCCGCGAAGATCAAGGCGGTCGCGTTGACGCCCCCGACGACCTGCACGATCAGGGCGAAGATCGCCGGATATCGCCAACCCTTCTCGCGCAGCGCTTTTCGGGTGACCGCTATCATCCACGGCAACGCCGCCCACGGCATGAGCAGCACCGAGATCCGCGCCGAGTAGTCGAGGACGTACGGCGTGCACGTGAACGCCAGTGCGGCGACGACGACGCCCGGACCGCGCAGGCCGAACGTCCGCAGCAGGTACAGCACGCCGAGCGCGGCCGCGAACAGCAGCGAGCCGAGCCACAGCCGCTGCGAGACCCAGGCCGGCGAGCCGATCTGATCGAGGAGCCAGTAGTAGGGCCCCATCGGGAACGCGTATCCGATCGTCTGATGCGTGACCGTTCCCATACCGACGTGTGGGTCCCACATCGAGACCGAGCGCGCCAACAGCCGGCCCGGATCGAGGTAGAGGTACTGCTTGGTGTCGGCGGCGACGCGTCCGGGCGCGGTGAGCAGCGGCGGAACGTAGGCGAGCAGAGCGAGGAGCGAGTAACCGAGCGCCGCCCGCCGGCGGCGCGAACCGAGGAGTGGACTCACGCCGTCTTGTGGCGCAGCGCCTCGGCCGCGAGGACCTCGAGCGTTCCCCGAGCCGTTGCGGCCCACGTGAAGGTCGACGCGTGCTCGAGGGCATTCTTCGCGAGCAGCGCGCGCAACGCGTCGTCGCGCAGGACGCGATCGAGCGACGCGGCAAGCCCCCTGCCATCGTCGACGAGGAGCCCGCTCTTGCCGTCGACGATCGCGTCGCGATGGCCGGCGATGCGCGTCGCGACGGCCGGCGTCCCACAGGCGGCGGCTT
>DATCCI010000208.1:0-8910 GCA_036511415.1 Acidimicrobiia bacterium | reverse complement strand
CAGCGGCACCCGCCGGTTCGGATCGGCGGCGGTCGGGGTCGGCTCTTCGAAGTAACAGCGCACGACGATCTCCGACGCGCCGTCGGCGAGCCCGAGCCAGTTCCGCTCCCGCGACTCACCTCCGAAGAGAACCTCGAAGCTGCCGTCGGCCGCGACGTCGAACTGGTCGTCGTTGATCACGCCGGCGGTCTCGGTGCTGTACCCGCCCGCCGACGTGTTCTTCTCGACGGTGAACGACAGGTACACCGCGCCCGCGAGGTTGCCGGTCACCCGGTACGCACGGTCGGATCGCACCGGCGCGGTGTAGTAGATCGCGTCGGCGTTGTCGCCGAGCATCTTGCGCGAGCGCGAGACGATCGGGCGGAAGAACGGCCGCTCCGGATCGCTTTCGAACATCAGGAACAGCCCGCCCTCGAGCATGTTCGCGACGCTGCGGTATCCGTCGGGAAGATCGCCGAACGCCGGCGCACTCCACTCGTCGCCGAGGTAGCGCTCGTCGACCTCTTGCAACAGCGCGATCAGCTCGCGCAGCGCTCGTCGCGACTCGGAATCGGTCCCGTTCATCTCGCCTCCATTTCGCGCTGCACTCTCGCGCGCGGAGTCGAGACGCCGCACGCGCGGCCGGCGTCAGCCACCCGTCGACGACGTCGTGTTGCTCGCGGCCGGGGCGATCGAGGTCGTCGACGGCGACGATCCGCCCGTCGTCCCACTCGTCGCGGTCGTTATGGTCGTGATGCTCGTGACGCTCGTGACGGTCGTGACGCTCGTGACGGTCGTCACGGTCATCGAGGCACGGCCGCACGAGCGCGCCGCGTAGGCATCGAGCGCAGCGCGGTCGGTGCGCGCGGCATCGAAGCGGTACTGCTGGACATCGGCCTCGACGCGTTCCAGGCCGTCATGCAGCTCGACCGGAGCCACCGCGCGCAGATCGCGCACGTTCGTGACGTAGTCACGCACCGCGGTGTCGAGCGTCCGCTTGAACGCGCTCGGGTCGTGCACGTCGGCCTGCGCCACGGAGTTCGCGATCGCGTCGAGCCGGGCGACGAACGTGCACGCGCCGGGGCGCGCCGCCGACCCGGAAGGCTTCGAACCGGAGTTGCCACCGCGGCAAGAAGCCAAGAGCGCGCAGACGACGAGCGCGCCCACGATCGGCACCTGTCGCGCCGCCGACGGCCATTTCTGCACGGGCAAACCGTAGCGACCTGCTGCTACCCTGTACCCCTCCGGTGGAGACGAGCCCCCATCGTCTAGTGGCCTAGGACGCCGCCCTTTCACGGCGGTAACGGGGATTCGAATTCCCCTGGGGGTGCACGAGCGCACGAGGCGTCAGCGAAGCCGACCGGATGGGAGGCGTAGCGCAAGCCGACCAATAATCAAGTCAAGCACACGAAATCTAAGCAAGGTCCTGTGGTGCAGTTTGGAGTGCACGCCGCCCTGTCAAGGCGGAGGCCGCGGGTTCAAATCCCGTCAGGACCGCTCGAATCCCGGCCGGGTAGCTCAGTTGGCAGAGCGCGCGCCTGAAAAGCGCGAGGTCACCGGATCGACGCCGGTCCCGGCCACTTGTAGAGCCGCCGATTCGGGCGGCGGCGCCGTGGCGGAAGTTGGTGCACCGAGCGGATCGGGTCTTCGCAGTCGGCGGCTGCGAGGGCGGCTTGTCGCGGTCACGTCCGCAAGTCTCGAGACGATCCTTCCCGCGCAGGAACGGCCGCTCGACCAGGACGAAGGACGCGTAGGTCACGAGGGCGGCGATGCTGAGCGCGACGGTCGTTCGAGTGATCGGTGGCCAATATCGGCGGTAACGCAGTACCGCGTTGAAGACCGCGAGGTGCCAGATGTACAGCCCGTAGGAGACTCGGCCGACAGGAAACCGCTGAGCACGAACGAGGCGTCGACGCCGAACCCGCCGCCCTTGGTCACGCGGTGGAAGAGCCACGGCACGGCCAACGGAAGGTGGTGCACCACGACCAGGAGAACCGAGCAACCCCGGAACCCGTCGAGCGCGTCGATCTTGCCGAGAATGCGCACGCCACCCGACTGCGACTCGCCGACCGACGGAATCGAGCTCGTTTGGTCGTTCAGCTACCGGCGCCTTCCGGCCTGTCCGAAGCGGGCTTCGGTCGGGCACATCAGGACACGACGGCAACTACATGACGCGAAAGTGCCGGTCCAGCGCTACTTCGGTCGCGGTCACCGGTTCAGATGCGGTCGGCTTCTTCGACGTTGTCGAGGAAGTGCCGGATCTCGCTCGCCCGGAACCGCCGGTGGCCTCCCAGCGTACGAATCGCCGAGATCTTGCCGGCCCGCGCCCAGCGCGTGACCGTCTTGGGGTTGACCCGGAACATCGCCGCTACTTCCGAAGGGGTCAAGAGCGTGTCGTCGTCGTGAGCTTCCATGGTCTCCGCCTTGGTCATCGAGAACGTCCGTCTCACTTGCCTGTGAGATACCCGCACAATTCGGGGAGCTAGAGGTGGGCACCCGCCACCGCTTCGCTTCGCCCGGCGACCCATTTGCCAGGTCTTGTCAGTAGACCTATCGGCACGATCCGTGCGTTGGCGAATGAATCCCACGAAACTGTCGCGGCGCCGGTCACAAGGCTCGTGCTCGACATTCTAGGACATCCGGCGTGGATCGTACAAAAAGTCCGAAAAGACGCGCCCGTACCAGTTTGCGGGAAGTTCCCGCCCTGATCAGCGGGTTTCTACGCGGGCCTGGCCGTGGCCCTCGACGACCTCGCCGACGACCCACGCGTCGTGGCCCTCGGCGCGGACGACGTCGAGCGCGCGCTCGGCCTGGTCGCCCGCGACCACGGCGAGCATGCCGACGCCCAGGTTGAACACGTGTTGCATCTCGAGGTCGGGCACGTCGCCCGCGCGCTGGATCTCGGCGAAGACGCGCGGCTCGTCCCAGGTCCCCCGTCTGACCACGCCGTCGCACCGCTCCGGCAACACACGCGCGAGATTGCCGGGTATCCCGCCGCCGGTGACGTGCGCGAACGCGTGGACGTCGACTTTGCGGGCCAGCGCCAGCATCGCGGGCGCGTAGATCACGCTCGGCTCGAGCAGGACGTCGGCGAGCGAGTGGTGCGCGCCCGGCCAGGCCGGCTCGCCCAGAGCCATCCCCGCCCGTTCGAGCAGCGCGGCGCGCGCGAGCGAGTAGCCGTTGCAGCGCAAACCCGGACTCGCGAACCCGACGATGCGATCACCGGACCGGACGTCGCGCGGCAAGACCTCGGAACGTTCGACCACACCGACCGCGAAGCCGACGAGATCGAACTCACCCGGCTCCATCAGTCCGGGGTGCTCCGACATCTCGCCGCCGAGCAGCGCGCACCTGGCGCGCCGGCATCCTTCCGCAACCCCTGACACCATCTCGTCGATCTCTTCGGGCACGAGCTTGCCGATCGAGATGTAGTCGAGGAAGAACAACGGCTCGGCGCCCTGCGCGGCGATGTCGTCGACCGACATGGCGACGCAGTCGATACCGATCGTGTTGCGCCGGTTCGCGAGCCGGGCGACGAGCGATTTCGTACCTACACCGTCGGTCGACGACACGAGCAGCGGGTCACGGAAACGCTTCCAGTCGACTGCAAAGAGCCCGCCGAACCCGCCGACGTCGCCGACGACCTCGGAACGGAACGTGGAGCGGACGTGGGCCTTGATGAGCTCGACCGCCTTTTCCCCCGCCGCGATGTCGACGCCGGCGTCCGAGTAGGTCAGCTTGCGATCGGACGGGCTCACGCGCGTTCGGTCGAGTCGGCGATCGTGCCCTGGACGTGGAGCACGCGCGACTCGAGCTCGAGCACGTGCTTCGTGTCGTACTCGGGCACCGGAACGGGGTAGTCGCCCGTGAAGCACGCGGTGCAGAACGATTCACGGGGCGACTCGGTGGCCGCGACGAGATGGTCGAGGTCGAGGTATGCGAGCGAGTCGACGCCGAGGTACAACGCGATCTCGCCGACCTCCATGTCGGCCGCCAGGAGGTCGGACCGCTTACCGGTGTCGAGTCCGTAGAAGCACGGCCAGCGGTACGGCGGCGAGGAAACTCGGAAGTGCACCTCGGTCGCGCCTGCCTCGCGCAACAACGCGATGATCTGGCGGGTGGTGGTTCCGCGCACGATGGAGTCGTCGACCACGACGAGCCGTTTGCCTTTGATGTTGTCGCGCAGCGGGTTCAGCTTGAGCCGAACGTCGGTGCCACGCTGTTTCTGGTTCGGCTGGATGAAGGTGCGGCCGACGTAACGGTTCTTCACGAAGCCGTCGCCGTAGGGGATGCCGGCCGCGCGCGCGAAACCCTGCGCGGCCGGAACGCCCGACTCGGGAACCGGCATCACCATGTCGGCGTTGGCGGGTGCCTGGCGGGCGAGCGCTTCACCCATCCGCTGGCGTGCCCCATGCACGCTGTGGCCGTAGAGCTGCGTGTCCGGACGCGCGATGTAGACGAACTCGAAGAGGCACAAGTTCGGAGTGGGTTCTGCGAAGCGGATCGAGCGCACTCCGCCCGCGTCGATCGCGACCATCTCGCCCGGCTCGACGTCGCGGACGTAGTGCGCGTCGACGAGGTCGAGCGCAGCCGTCTCGCTGGCGAGCACCCAGCCGCCCTCGGTCTTGCCGAGCACGAGCGGACGGAAACCGTGCGCGTCGCGCACGCCGAACAGGTGGGCCTCGTCCATCAACACGAGCGAGAACGCGCCCGCGAGCCGCGGCAGGACCCGCTCCAGCGCGTGCTCGAGGTCGCGCCCGTCGGAGCGCAGCTCGTCGCCGTACTCGTGCACCAGCAGCTCGCCGATGAGCTCGCTGTCGGAGGTGAGCACGCCGGGCAACATGCCGAGGTCGTTGGAGAGCACCTCGGTGTTGGTGAGGTTGCCGTTGTGGCCGAGCGCGAAACCGGCGTCGGCGACCGAGCGGTACACGGGTTGCGCGTTGCGCCAGGTACTCGACCCGGTCGTGGAGTAGCGCACGTGGCCGATCGTGAGATGACCCTCGAGCGGCGCGAGCCGGCGCTCGTCGAACACCTGCGTGACGAGGCCCATGTCCTTGACGACGGTGATCGTCTAGCCGTCGCTCACCGCGATGCCCGCCGACTCCTGCCCGCGATGCTGCAGCGCGTAGAGACCGAGGTACGACAGGTGGGCGACGGGCCGCCCGGGTGCGTACACACCGAACACCCCGCAGGCGTCTTTGGGCCCCGTGAGTTCTGCGTCCAAGGTCACCAGTATCCCATGGCGGTACCGCCTACCTCTGGTCCACGGCTGTCCGGTCGGCTCTCCGGTGCAACCTCATCGTCGGTGCAGCTCCATCGTCAACGTCGTGGCGGGCGGCGAGCTTCCCGTAACCTGCGCCGCTGTGGAGCTGCCGGGCTGTTGTCTGTGGTTCACCGGCCTTTCGGGGGCGGGGAAGAGCACGATCGCGAACATCGTGGTCGACGAGCTCCGGGCCCGGGGCCGCAAGGTCGAGCTGCTCGACGGCGACGAGGTCCGCGAGCACCTGTCGAAGGGACTCGGGTTCTCCAAAGCCGACCGCGACACGAACATCCGCCGCATCGGATGGGTGGCATCCGTGCTGGCCCGCAACGGCGTCGTGTCGGTCACCGCGGCGATCTCCCCCTACCGAGCGCTGCGGGACGAAGTGCGGGGATGGGTCGAGAACTTCGTCGAGATCCACGTGGCCACGCCGCTCGAAGAGTGCGAGACGCGCGACGTGAAAGGGCTCTACGCCAAGGCCCGGGCCGGCGAGATCCCGGAGTTCACCGGCGTGTCCGACCCGTACGAGGCTCCCGTCGCGCCGGAGATCACGCTCGAGACGGCGGGCCACACGCCCGAGCAGTCGGCGAGCGAGGTCGTCGCGTGGCTCGAGGCCCACGGGCTGCTCTGATCGCGTTACTGCGGGCGCATGAGCTCGGCGAGCGCGTCGCGCCACGCGTGGGTCGCGTCGGCGAGCGCGACGTCGAAGGCCCCCTTCGCGACGAGCCGGGCGCCGGTCGCGACACCGACGACCCGAGCCGGCACGCCCGCGGCGGCCGCCGCGCCGCAAACCGCCGCGGTCTCGTGCGGATCCACCCCGCAGACCACGACCGACGCGGGTTCGCCGAAGCACGCCTCGGCCGGCGTGCAGCCGTCGAAGTGCAACTCGACCCGGATTCCCACCTCACCGGCGACGGCCATCTCCGCGAGCGCGACCGAGAGGCCACCGTCGCTCACGTCGTGCACTCCGGCGACGGCCCGGTCGCGCACGAGCGACGCGACGAGCTCGTGCACGGCGCGGGCGCGGCCGAGGTCGGCCTCCGGCGGCATCCCGCCGTCGAAACCGTGCACAACCGCGGCCCACTCCGAACCGCCGAGCGCGGGGCGGACGTCGCCGAGCACGACGATGTCGTCGCCGGGGTGCAGGCTCGCGGCCGGCGGGAGATCGCGCAGCTCGTCGATCAGCCCGACGACACCGGCGACCGGCGTGGGGTGGATGTCGTCGTCACCCGACGCGTTGTAGAAGCTGACGTTGCCGCCGATCACGGGGATGCCCAGCGCCTCGCACGCCTCGCTCATCCCCTCGACCACCTCGGAGAACTGCCACATCACCTCGGGGTGTTCGGGGTTGCCGAAGTTGAGACAGTTCACGAGCGCGATCGGCCGGGCGCCCGAGCAGGCGACATTGCGCGCGGCCTCGAGCACCACCAAGCGGCCTCCGGTGCGCGGGTCGAGGCGGCAGAAGCGGGCCTTACCGTCGGTCGACAGCGCGAGCGCCTTCGCCGTGCCCTTCACGCGCAGCACGGCCGCGTCGGCTCCCGGACCGGCCACCGTGTTCAAGAACAGCTGGTGGTCGTACTGCCGGGACACCCACGTCTTGTCGGCGATCGTCGGAGTGGCGAGCAACGCGAGCAGCTCGCCGGAGAGGTCGGCGCCGGCGGGGAACTTGTCGCGCAGCGGCGGGCCCGGGTCGGCCGATTGCAGCGCGTCCTGGCCCGCGGGGCGCGCGCGCGGACGGTGATAGAGCGGGCCGTCGCCGAGACTCTCGACCGGCACGTCGGCGATCGGCGGAGCATCCGACGAGACCGGCGCGGGCTCGTCGCCGATCGGCGGTTCGGGATTCGCGCCGGGCACGCCGACCGCGTCGAACAGACCCTCGTAGACGCGAAAGCGCGCGGAGTCGGTGACGCGTCCGACGACGGTGGCACGGATCTCCCACCGCCGCGCGAGTGCGAGCACCGCGTCGAGATCGGCGGGCTCGACGATCGCGAGCATGCGTTCCTGACTCTCCGACGTCAGTACCTCGACCGGGTTCATGTCCGGCTCGCGCTTGACGACGCGCGCGACGTCGACGTCCATGCCGGCGCCGGCCTTCGCCGCCGTCTCCGACGCCGCGCACGACAGCCCGGCCGCGCCGAGGTCCTGCACGCCGACCGCGAGCTTCGCGTCGAGCAACTCGATGCACGCCTCGATGAGCCGCTTCTCCTCGAACGGATCGCCGACCTGCACCGACGGGCGCTTGGCCTCGTCGCCCGCTTCGAACGACGCCGACGCGAGCACGCTCGCGCCGCCGATGCCGTCGCGGCCCGTCGACGAGCCGAGCAGCACCGCGAGGTTGCCGGGGCCCTCGGCGCGAGCGAGCACGAGGCGCTCGGCGGGCAGGATGCCGAGACAGAAGACGTTCACAAGTGGGTTGTCGCGGTAGGTGTCGTCGAACACGACCTCGCCGCCGACCGTCGGCACGCCCACGGAATTGCCGTAGCCGGAGATGCCCGACACGACGCCCTCGAACAGGTAGCGGGTGCGCGCGTCGTCGAGCGAGCCGAAGCGCAGCGGATCCATCAGCGCGATCGGCCGCGCGCCCATGGAGAAGATGTCGCGGATGATCCCGCCGACGCCGGTCGCCGCTCCCTGGTAGGGCTCGACGGCCGAAGGGTGATTGTGGCTCTCGATGCGCACCGCGACGGCGAGGCCGTCGCCGATGTCGACGACACCCGCGCCTTCACCCGGACCGACCAACACCCACGGCGCCTCGGTCGGGAAACGGGACAAGAACGCGCGCGACGACTTGTACGAGCAGTGCTCCGACCACATCACGGAGTACATCGCGAGCTCGAGGTGCGTGGGTTCGCGTCCGAGCTCTCCGACGACCGCGGCCAGCTCGTCGTCGGTCAGGCCGAGCCGGCGATGCAATGGTTGCTCGTTGCGCGGCTCCGCCATCACGAGTGATCGTAGCGACGGCGACGCGAGGTCAGAGGCCCGTGGGCCCCCGACTCAGTCGCCGGTTTTCGTCCACACCGTCTGGCGCAATTCCCACATGACGACCTCGCCGCGTTGCGCGGTTTCGATCTCCTGCAGCGCGTCGACGAGGTTGGGCTCTCCGCCCCACGTCGCCGCGTTGCGCCAGAACATCGCGGCGGCACGGGCCGCGGGCACGGGATGTTCGACGACCCGGTCGAGTGCCCGCCGGCACCCGGGCGGGTCGACGTCGAGTGCAGGCCCGGCCCACAAAGTGGCGCCTTGGGCGGCCACGACCGCGGTGACGACCTCCTCGTAGCGCGCGAACACGGGATCGTCGCTGCGGTAGCGGACCGGCTCCTCGCAAACCACGAGGCCTCCGACCCGCAGCGCGGCCGACCAGCTCGCCAGTACCGAACCCGGATCGGCCAGATGCCCGAGCAACAAGCGCGCGTAGACGAGGTGCGCGGGCAACGACAACGGCGCCGTGACGTCGGCGACCGCGAAGTGCGCGTCGCGCACACGGGCACGGGCCTCGGCGATCATCGCCGGAGAGGAGTCGATGCCAGTCGCGAAGCTGTGCGGGATCGCCTCACGCAGGAGCGCGGTCGTGAAGCCGGGACCGCAACCCATGTCGATGACGTAGCGATAGCCGGCGTCCGGGAGTTCGCTCAACAACGTGCGCGTCGGCGCATCGAACGTGTCGGCGACCA
>DATCCI010000207.1:0-2330 GCA_036511415.1 Acidimicrobiia bacterium | reverse complement strand
CTGCGTCGATTCCGCGATATGCCGTCTCTCCTGGACTTTTGTCGTCGTTGCCTCTGGTCATCGCTGAACATTTCTCAACGTGTTGCGGACCACGTGCGGACCAATGACGCGAGGTCATCGTCGAGGACCTGCCCGTGTCGCACTTCGCGTGCATACTCGAAACGAATGGACCACATGAACCCTTCGGAGGAGACCGACGAGTATTGGCTGTACGCGACCGCGCCGATCGACAAGGACGCCACCTACGGCCCCTCCGGGGGAAAGTGGATGGTCTACGTCTACGTGCCGGACCTAGATCACGCGTGGGCAACGATCCGGGAGGCGACACGGAGCGGCACGCTGGGTCCGTCCTCGAAGTCGGGCACGGCGCGCGCGAATCCAAACGACACGGCGAAAGGCGCGAAGCCCACCAAAGTCATTTGCGTCTACACGCGCGACGCCGAAGACCGCGACGACCTCGGCCGGGTATTCGCAGAGTTGCGCCGTCTGGGCTTCGCCGGACAGCTCAGCTACAAGACCGACGCCGACACGCAAGAAGGCACCTACGGAAAGGGTTCGTCGCTCTACACCAGCGCGCCGGGTTCGCTTGAGTTTCACACGCCGAAGTCGCGCAATCGGCGTCGCATCTCAACTCGTACCAAGCCGTGCGTTTACTGCGGCGCGTCGACAGATCACATCATGAGTCAGCCGACGCCGGACGGTCGACACTCGATGGCCATCTGCGAGGACTGCATGGTGAGCCGCGAAAACATGCCGGAATCCGGGCGATGGAGCAACAGAGCGCCGGGCGGGTACGTCACGCAGCCGTGTCCTGAGTGTGCAGCGCCCGAGGGGCTGATCATTACGACAGCGATGATCGAGTTTCGCGGCATGGCAGTGTGCCAAGGGTGCAACGCACGGATACGGCGCTGAGTCCGGCCTCCGTCGGGGACAGCCCGGGAACGCACCTCACGTGTGAATCCCGCAGTGGTTGCACCCGTCCGGCCACCATCGCCAGCAGACGGCCGCGTCGCCTTCGTGGCGCAACTCGCGTCCTCGGCATCCTTCCTCGTCGTCGAGTGAGCAGCCCGCGACGGTGCCGTCGATGTGACGGACTATCGAGCCGGGACAGTTCACGCGCGCGACGGTACGTCAGCGAGCGTCACGCTCGCGTATGTAGTCAAGGCTCGCGGCAAGCTGGGCCGGGTCGCGTTTCCGCATGCTCCGAAGGTTGGTGTGGACGAACAGGTACAGGTCGCTCCCGAGCGGCGAGTGCCGGTCGACGACTACACCGCGGATGTGGTCGGGCAGTTCGCCCGGCGCGATGCCGTAGAACTGCCGGCGCCGGCGGCAACCGTATTGGTCGCCGGTAAATCCTCCGGCACGCATCGTCGGACACAGTCCAAACTGACGTGATGAAGCCGTGCGTGTTCTGTGGTTCTGGCGATGGCATGGCTACGGACGAGCATGTCATCCCGAAGTGGGCTCGCAACACCTTCAAGATGCGCGGTCCGTTGAGGCTCAACGTCGGCGAAGAACCCGGCGATGAGGTGCGCTTCGTGGCTGGCCTAACCCATCTGAAACATCACACTGCGGCGGCTATCTGCTCCGACTGCAACAACGGCTACCTCAGCAAGATCTCGATTGCAGTGCAGCCCATCTTGTCGCGATGATCCTCTCGGCGCGGCGCACGACACTCGACCGTTGCCGAACCGGCACTGCTTCCAACGTGGGCCGTCAAAACCGGGTTGTTATTCGAACTTGCCGTACGTCAGAAGTGGCCAACGGCTCGACCGATCGACAGCTACGCGTTTCGTGATCGTTCACCGTGGCGACGCATGGACGAGCACGATTCCGAGACGCGGCTCCCTCGTATATTCGTAGACGCGAGGCTCACGACTCCGGAGGGTGCCGTGCATCATCGACCGACGATCCGCCTCGACCGTTTTCGATGGCTGATGCGCTCGTATAACGCCAGCGTCTCCGGGTGGATTTCGTCGTACGGCTCGAGAGCTTCGATGACCTCGCAGAGTTCGTCCATCACCGACTCAACGCCAGCGGGATTGCCGGCGAGATCGCACGCGAGCATGCGGTCGCGGTAGAGGACCTCGTCGGCGGGTGCGGCCACTAGGCCGCGCATCGCCGCGTTGGTCGCATCCTGCGGGTTCCCCGCATCGAGGTGCAGTACGGCCAGCTGATGTGCGGCATCGGCGATCTTCGCCTCGATGTTCGCGATCAGCGACTCACTGAACGCCCATTCGTAGTCACGCGCGCCTTCGAATGGCTTGCCGCGCACGAGCTCCAGTGCGGCGCGGAGTGTTTCGATCGCGACAGACCGCTCGGAGCGGGAT
>DATCCI010000206.1:0-4690 GCA_036511415.1 Acidimicrobiia bacterium | reverse complement strand
CGTGCGGGTCGTCGGTTCGGCCCCACCAATCGGTGACGAGCGTCCAGGTACCGAATCCCACCTCGGAGACGACGAGGTCGCTGTGACCCAAGCGGCGATGGCGCATGCCCGAGGCTACGTCGCGCTCCCTCGGACCGTCTCACCGGGGGTGTCAGACGCCCCGCTCCCGGTCTTCACGCGCGGCGGCACGCACGCCGTAGGCCAGCACGATCGGGAGCGGGAGCACGATGCACGACACCGCGAGGCCCGCGATCGACACTCCGACCGTCCACGTCGGGAACGCGGTCGCGGCGCCGATGAGGAAGGCGACGATCGCGACGCCGAGCGCGAGATAACCCACGCGTTTGCCGAGCGCGGCGAACCGCGCGATGCGTTCCCGGCGGGCGACGACGGAGTCTTCGGCTACCACGCGATCCATCCGTGCGAGGCGAACGCCTCGTCGATCGCGCGTGGTAGGTCGGTGAGCGAGAACGAGACTCGGGCGCGGTTGACGTTCGCGTCGAAGAAGCGTTCGCGCACTGCCGGTGGCTCGGCCAGGAACTTCGCGACCGTTTCCGGCTGCTGGGTCGAAAAGACCCGCGCCCCGGCCGCGACGATCTCGGCCAGCACCGGGTAGGGATATGCGGCGCACGCACGACGGTAGGCGATCGACTCGACGACGGGGTTCCCGAAACCCTCCCAAGTGGAGGGAAACACGACGAGATCGGAGGCCGCGTAACCGTCGCCGGCGGTCGGGGCACGACCGATGGTGATCGGAACACGCGCGCGCTCGACGATGCGTTCGAGGACGGGGGCATAGCCGTCCTCCGCCGGTCCGGAGATCCACAGGCGCAGCGCGAGTCCGGGCGCGAGACCGCGCAGTTGCTGCGCGAAGCGGAGCGCGCCCGGCACGTTCTTGCGCTCGATCGCCCGCGCCGGTTGGAAGAGCACGAAGTCGTCGTCGTCGAAGCCGAAATGGTCGCGCGTCGCGGTGCGATCGTGGCGCGGCGGATCGAGATCGAAGTAGTTGTGGATCGTGACCGCGTCGGCATAGCCCCGGGCGTGCAACTCGCGTCGGCTTCGCAGATTGACCGTCGCGTGGAGCGCGCCGTCGACGTGCGGCGGGAATTCGTCCTCCAGGTGTGTGAACCGGCGTCGTTGCCACGCCAGATCGTGATGGCGAAAGCAGACCCTTCCGGTGTGCTCGCGGGCGGCTCGTGCGACGGCGCGGGCGGCGCCGACGTTGAGCGGGAGGGAGCAGATGTTCTCGACGAGCACGAGGTCGGCGGGTTCCAACGCCCGGCGCAGGACCTCGGCGTCGAGCGCGCTCCCGCCGATCGAACCGGCGCCGGTCGGGTCGATCGCGAGGCCGGGAATGACGATGTCGTCGCGCTCGGCGGCACCCTCGATCTCGCCGGCGACGCGCCGGGTCTCGAAGCCGAGCTCGCGCAGCGCCCATGCCCACTTGCGGGCCTCGACCGATACGCCGTCGTCGCCGCCGAGCCGGAACGAGACGGTGACCGCCTGCGGCGCCATGGCGCCGACGATAGGACGGATTACGGCACGGCGACGTACGCGAGCCGGCGGTTCGTCGCGTCGAGCACGGCCCGGGCGACGGCGTCGGCCTCCTGCTGCGGACGCACGATTGCCGAGCCCGACACGAGCTGTTCGGCCGGCGGGATCACGTAGACGAGGGTGACGACGGCGACGTCGTGCGCGCCGATCCGGATGATCTCCGCGTGATCGATGTCGACACACTCGGCGGCCGCCTCGAGCTGTCTCAGCGAGTCGACCGTGGCGAGCGCGACGAGTCGGTGGCGTGCGGTCGTCGCGATCGATCCCTCCGCGAATCCGACGGCCTCCTCGTCTTCGAGCGCGAGCGTGACGCGCACCAACGACCGCATACCGCTCGCCTCGGCCGTGATCGCGACGATCGACGGGCGCGGCTCGACGGTCGATGCGTCTTCGAGGACGTTGCCGCCGAGCTGCACCACCGAGATCACGCGGCGATCGAGCTCGAGCCCGAACGAGGCGAGCGCGATCGACTGGACATCACGCACGATCTGCTTGGGGTGCTTGCCTTGATGTGCGACCACGTGCACTTCGGAGACGCGGCCGTCGTTCTCGGCAACGAGCCGAACGATCGACACGTCGGGCAGCCGGCAGATCTCTCTTTCGACCTCCGTGAGGTCCAGTTCGTCCATGCGTGTTTCTTTCCCCTCGGCCGCGTCGCGACACTACGTCCTGGCGAAGCCGCGTTGGGTGACCTTCGCGCCGGCGCGGTGGGTCTCGGACGCCTTGTCGTTCAGGAAGCGGGCTGTTCGATCAACTCGAGGACCTCGTCGTCGGGTCCGCGGAAGCAAACGAAACGCAGGCTCGGTAGGTTCGGACCCATCGCCATCGTCACCGGCGCCGAAATGGTGTCGACGCGGGCGCGCGCGAGCTCGGCAACGGCCGCGTCGAGATCGGCGACCAAGAACGCGGCGCGCCACATGCCGAGAGTGTTCGCGGCGCGCGGGCCGGTCTCGACGCACCGCGGCGTTCGGAATCCGGCGAGCATGACGAGCACCTCACCGCCGCCCGGCGCGGCCAGCACGACCTCGTCCATGGCGACCCGACCGTCGAGGCGCAGGTGAGCACCGTCGGGATTGTCGCTCGGGTATTGCGCGACCTCACGGAACCCGAGCGAGCGGTAAAAGGCGCGAGAGCGATCGAGGTCGGCGCAGGTGATCGCGACGAACGACACCGTCGACGGTCCGGTTTCGATCAGCTCGATCGCGGTTCCGTCCGGGTCACCCACCAGCACCAGGCGGATCTCGCCGCCGCCGGCGAGCGCATGGCTGAACGGGTCGCTCCACACACAGCCCCCGAGGGCACCGACGCGGGCGAGCGTGGCATCGAGGTCGGGTACGTGCAGGCCGAGCCGCTGGAACCCCGTGTCGATCAATCGAGCCGGTGGCGAGCCGACGGGCGGCGGTTCGTGCCATTCGAGGAGATCGATCGCACCACCGTCGTAGCCGCGCGGGCCGAGCAGGATCGACGCGTCCCATCGGGCGCGAGCAAGCCCGAACGCTGCGCCGGATTGCGTCTCGGCGGGAGCCGTGTGTGCGCCGGTCTCGAGGCCGAGCCCTTCGGTATAGAAGCGCCGCGACCGCTCGAGATCCGAGCAGTTCACGTTCACATGAAAGAGCCGGGCGTCGCCCAACGACATGCCGACACGGTATCTGCGCGTCGGCCGCCCGCCCGTGGACACCGCACCGACTGTTGGCACCGAAACCGGTCCCGCACGCCACCTTTCGCGCCCAACTGTTGGTGCCGAATTGTCAGGGCTGGAGAACCGAGCGGATCTCGTTGACCGGGTACGTGCGCGTCGACGTGATCGTCGCGCGTCCGAGGTCGACGGTGGGCAGCGCGGCCGGGAGGCCGGGCCCCGTGATCGTCGCCGTGCCGCGCCACACGGCGCTGATGGCGATCGTGTGCGTTCCCTTGGTCTCGAACGTGTAGTGGCCGGTGCCGGCGTCCGTCGGGAAGCCGCCGTCGACGCTGATGTCGTAGTGGTCGAGCGTCGCGGTACCCGTGATCGTGTCGCCACGGATGGTCGCGGCAATGGTCACCGTCGTCGGTCCGGCGGCCGAGATGCGGGTGTCGAGACCGGTGATGCCGCGGGTGGCGGGATCGAGCGTGACGGTCGGCGCCGGCAATCCCGCGCGGTTCCATGCCTCGCCGAAGGTCGGCACGGCGGGAACGGGCGGCTCGGGCGGTCGGTGCGTGGCGTCGCCGTTCACGAAGGCCACACACTCGAAGCGGTCGTCGACGATCCTTCCGGTGGGGTCGCGTCCGACGAGGTGGTAGAGGAACCCGAAGATCGGTTGCTGCGCGCTGCCGCCGGGAAGCACGCACAGCCCGTCGAGGCTGCCCGTCCGGGCCGCAGTGGTGTCGACCGAGTACGACACGAGGTACCGCACGAGTGGCTGCGACGCGCCGTCCCCCGGATGCCCGGGCGTACCCGATCCGGGTGCAGCTACGGCGATGTCGACCGAGACGTGGCCACCGTGGTCAACGGTGCCGGCGCCGATCGTCGTCGCGCCCGCGCTTGCGGCCGCGGCGAGAACCCCGAGCACGACTGCGACGACGACGATTCTCATAGGTGCCTCATAGGTGCCTCATAGGTGCACGTCGACGGGATGCTCGATCTCGATGTCGGCGAGATGCCAACGGCCACCGGCGAGGACCACGAGATCCAGGTAGGTGGTGGGTCCGGAGAAGCGCGCTTCGCTCGTGATGTGCCCGGACGGGTCGACGACCTGATGGGCGGAGATGTTCTCGACGACGCGCGCCGAGAACGCGTCGGGTGTCGCGTTCAGGATCGTGTACTCGCTAGGGCCGTTGAGGCGCTCGACTTCGCGCCGGTTGTTGTCTCTCAGATTCGTGGTGTCGCGCAGGTAATCCTGTAGCAGCCGAGTGCCGGGGGCGACGGTGGTCAGGGCGAGGGCGGGATCGGGGCGATGGGCGGCCAGCCAGTTGCCGTAGCGTTCGAGCGACTTCAGGATCGCGACATAATCCGTACCCGTGTTGACGAGCATCGGGGGCGCGACGGAAGAGTCGAAGCTGAAGTCGGGCACCGCCGAGGTTCCGGTCGAGGGCGGCGTCGAGGTCGTCGTCGATCGCGCTCGCCGACTCGTCGCCGGGGTCGCGGTGTCGTCCGCGGAGG